>JALTMR010000206.1 GCA_027001525.1 Gammaproteobacteria bacterium | reverse complement strand
GAACCATTCCCATCGGTATCACCTATGCCATCTGGTCGGGGGTGGGCATCGTCTTGGTGGCCGTTGTGGGGGCGCTGCTCTACAAACAGGTGCCTGACCTGCCGGCGATGGTCGGCATGGCTCTGATCGTCGCCGGCGTGGCGGTGATACATCTTTTCTCTAACACCGTAGTGCACTGATAAGTCGCTAGAAATTTGACCGTAGCCCGACGCTGAAGGCGCGCAAATTGAGCAGGTCGATGCCGCCACTGACCAGCAGCCTGCGGTTAAGGGGGTAGTCCAGCTGCAAGTCCAGCGAGTAGGTGAATACCTCTCTTACCTTGGCGTAGCTGGCGAACAGGTTGCCTTCCGCTTTTTTATTGATTTTCCCCCGAAGACCGGCACCGAGACTAAAAGCGTTGAGGCTGACGGGGAGTGCGCCGGGCTGAATGTCTATCTGGTAGATTTCGACCGTGCTGACGAGGTCGATTTTCTTATAGACCGGGCGGTGGTAGCCGACGCCAAAACCTGCGCCGACGAGCAGGTCGGCAACCTCCACACCGCCGAAGACGGTGCTGACGCTGCCAGTGCCGAATGCGCCATAAAAGAAAGCCCGCTCATTCATCGATTTTTTCAGATCAAGGTCAAAGCCGCGCGTGGGGCTGGGGGTGTCCTGAAATGAGGTGTAGGCGAGCGACAGCTGAATAAAATCATAGCTAAGTTCATTGGCAAGGCAGAGCGAGGGGGGCGCAGATAGAGCGGCCGCAACAAGGGCGATGACATTCCGTTTCACCGGGGTAATCCTTTATTATTTTTATTGTGTTGGACGGTTGAAATTACGGTCTTTTAGGTGTTGTTTTTTTGAATTTCCTTGGTGTCAGGCAAACAAAAAGCCGCTGGTGCAGCGGCTTGGGCAGGTCAACGTAACGGCTTATATTTTGTAGGCGAGCGTCGTCATGATTTTGGAGGTGGTCTTCATCATGAGTTTCACTGGCGCGGGCAGCTCTGCGCCGCCATGTAGCAGCGCAACGGTGGCGTGATGAGCTTCATCCTCTTTCATCTGGGTCAGTACGGCGCGACTCTTTTCATCCTGTGGCGGTAATTTTTCCAGATGCTCATCCAGATGGCGGATGACCTGGTGCTCTGTCTCCGCCACAAACCCCAGGCTCCATTTGTCTCCGGCAACGCCGGCAATGGCGCCGATGGTCAGCGAGCCGAAATACCACACCGGGTTGAGCAGGCTCTTGTGGCTGCCAAGCTCCTCAAGCCGCGTTTCGCACCAGGCCAGGTGGTCGTTCTCTTCCATCGCTGCGCGCTCCATCTTCTCGCGCACGTCGGGCAGGCGGGCAGTGAGTGCCTGTCCGGTATAGAGTCCCTGGGCCGACACTTCACCCGCGTGGTTAACGCGCATCAGACCAGCCACCTGTCGGCGCTCACCCTCACTGAGTTTGGCATCTTCAACCCCCGCCGCCGGGTTGGGGCGTTCAGTGATCTGGGGCTTGCCAAAAATGGTGCGCATGGCGTTGTCGAGATTGCCGATGAACTGGTCCAGGGGGCTGTAGTGCCGGGCTGTGCGGTTCTGAGTGGTCATGGCGAACAAGATACTCCCATTGTTGTGGCGCTTTCAAGTGTATGCGGCACCGATCTGGCCATAAGCTAAGGTTTATAAATCAATTGCTTAACTGTTCTGCCAGCAGTGTTACTGGATGTCGCACTACGGTTTTTCGGTGCTCTGAGCGCAGCCCGGACATCAAGTGCAGGGCGCAGCCGATGTTGGATGTCACCAGGATGTCTGCCTCGGTGGCCGTTAGCGCATCCAGTTTGTCCTGCCTCAAATTATCCGCCATGGCCGGGTGGTCAAGCATGTAGCTGCCGGCACCGCCGCAGCAGCGCTCGTTGCCGGGCAGGGGGACGATTTTCAGTTGTGGAATTTTGTGCAGGAGTTGATACGGGAACTCGGCGGCCTTGAGTGTGTTGCGCAGGCTGCAGGGGTCGTGCACGGCGATTTGTTTGGTCAGTGGTTTGAATTGAATATGCTCAGGCCAGTGGGCGTTGGCGAGAAACTGGCTGATCTCCTGAATGGGGTGGCCGCTGGGGTTGTGTTCCTGAAGGTGGCTGCCGCAGCCGCTGGCGGTGCTGATGATGGCCTCGATCTCCAGTTCGGCAAAGGCCTGGTGGTTTTGCCGGGCCAGTTCGGCGGCCTGGGTGCTGTCGCCTTTATGGTAGTGCAGTGCGCCGCAGCAGGTTTGGGTGGCGGGTACATGCACGCCGTAGCCCAGACGGTTAAGCATCAGGATGCTGGCGGATAGCGTTTGCTGATCAAACAGGTCGCTGAAGCAGCCGGTGAAGAGGGCCACGTCGGCCCGTTTTTCGGCGCTGGCCGGGTAGTAGCTGTGCCAGGATCTGGTCAGCGGGGTCGGGGGTGCCAGCTGCTCCAGACGCTCCAGCCCCATCGCCCTGGTGATGCCCAGGCCGCGTCCTGCCGCTCTCAGGCCGCTTTTATCCGCCAGCCAGAGGAGCCTGTTGAGCTTGCGCCGGAGTGTGTTGTCGGTGGCCAGTTTTTCCAGCGAAGAGGGTTTGGGCGGGGCGGGTTGTTGTTGCGCAATGGCGATGCGGGTGGCATCCATGATGCTGGCGTAGTTTACCTTTGAGGGGCATTTGACCTCGCAGGCACGACAGAGCAGGCAGCTTTCCAGGTGGCCCTGCAGTTGCTCCGTTAGCGCCAGTTCGCCGCCCGCCAGCGCGCGCATCAGCGAGATGCGGCCGCGGGGAGATTCGCTCTCGTTGCGGGTTTTCAGGTAGGTCGGGCAGTGAGGCAGGCAGAGGCCGCACATGACGCAGCGGTCGGTCTCCTGCTTTATTTGGGCACTGGTTTTGGTCTTTGGAATGGAAGTCAAGGTGGGCGCTCAATAGCCTGTGGAGGAGGACGGCAAGGGAAGCACAACCCGGCCGCAATATTGGGCTATTATATCGCCCTCTTTTGACTGTTTACGAATTTGGAATTGCCCATGTCTTTCTATCAGCGTCACGCCTTCATCTGCGCCAACCAGGCCAGTGATGGCAGCCCCAGTTGTCAGGATCATAACGCGATGGCGATGGTGAAATACGCCAAAAACCGCCTGAAGGAGCTGGGGCTGTTTGGCCCCGGCAAGGTGCGTCTGAACAAATCCGGTTGTATGGGGCGCTGTGCCATCGGCCCGGTGATGGTGGTCTACCCCGAAGGCACCTGGTACACCTATGTGGACAAAGACGATCTCGAAGAGATCATTCAGGAGCACCTGCTGAACGGGCGGGAAGTTGAACGTTTGAAAGTCTGATGCCTGACTTGATCGTCAGGGCGCGTGGTCTGAGCAAACGCTATGGCGACAAAGCGGTAGTCGATGGCATTGATCTGAACATCGAGCGGGGCCAGTGCTTCGGTCTGCTGGGCCCCAATGGCGCGGGTAAAACCACGACGCTGAAGATGCTGCTGGGCAATACTTCTCCCTCGGCGGGTGAATTGACGGTATTGGGTCTGCCGGTGCCGGCCCAGGCACGGCGGATGCGCGAGCGTCTCGGCATTGTGCCGCAGTTTGATAATCTCGATCCCGATTTCTCCGTGGTGGAGAACCTGCGCACCTACGGCAGCTTTTTTGGCATCAAACGACGCGAGATGGATGCACGCCTGCCGGCGCTGCTGGCCTTTGCCGCGCTGGAGGGCAAGGCGGATGCTTCCATCAGCGAGCTGTCAGGGGGAATGCAGCGCCGCCTGACCATGGCGCGAGCGCTGGTCAATGATCCCGATCTGGTGATTCTCGATGAGCCCACCACAGGGCTCGACCCTCAGGCGCGTCAGCTCATCTGGCGTCGCTTGCGGCAGTTACTGGGGCAGGGCAAGACGCTGATTCTCACCACGCACTATATGGATGAGGCGGAACGGCTGTGTGATCGCATCGCCATTGTCGATCGCGGTCGCATTCTGGTGGAGGACTCCCCCCCGGCGTTGATTCGCCAACACATTGAGCCTCAGGTGGTGGAGGTCTACGGCCCGCAGCTGGAGGTTTGGTGCGAAGAGTTTGCGCAGGCGCTGGCCAGCCGTGTTGAGCAGGTGGGGGAGACACTTTTCTGTTACTGCGAAGATGAGACGGCCTTGCTCCGCTCACTGGCAGACCACCCGGCGCTGCATTTTCTCCACCGCCGCGCCAACCTTGAAGATGTGTTTCTCAAACTGACCGGCAAGGAGCTGCGCGAGTGATGCCGTTGCCGCAGATCAGCCGCCGCTGGATTCCCGTCTGGTGGCGCAACGTCAACGTCTGGCGCAAGCTGGCGGGGCCTTCGCTGGTGGGGAACTTTGGCGAGCCACTCTTCTACCTGCTGGCGCTGGGTTACGGCCTGGGGGGCTTTATCGGCGAGATGTCGGCGCTGCCCTACATCGTCTTTCTCGCCTCCGGCATCGTCTGCTCCAGCGCCATGAATACCGCCACGTTTGAGGGGCTCTACTCCGCCTACACCCGCATGAAAGTGCAGGAGACCTGGGGCGGGATGATCTCCGCCCCCATGACGCTCGATGATGTGGTGCTGGGGGAGGTGATCTGGATGGGCACCAAGAGCCTGATCAGCGTCAGTGCCATTTTGGTGGTGACGCTGCTGCTGGGTCTCATCGACAGCTGGCTGGCGTTCTGGGTGTTGCCTATGGCCTTTTTGATCGGCTGCTGCTTTGGCGCCATGGCGCTGGTGGTGACGGCCATCTCCCCCAGCTACGACTTTTTTCTCTACTATTTCACCCTCCTGATTACCCCCATGTTTCTGCTCAGCGGGGTCTTCTTCCCGCCGGATAACCTGCCGCAGGCCGTTCAGTTTGCCGCTCAGCTGCTGCCGTTGACGCATGCGGTGGCGGTGGTGCGGGGGCTGATGACCGAGCTGGCGCTGGAGAATGTGCTGTTGCATCTCTCGGTGCTCTTCTTCTACGGCCTGACAGCGTATTGGCTGGCCATTGTCTTGTTGAAGCGCCGGCTTCTGGTCTGAGTCTTTTCCTCGTCGCCAGTCATGCACTGGAAACTGGATAAATAAACAGTATACTGTTTTGTGTGTCCGGTTTTTTCAGGTGCGTGGCATTGAATGAAGAGTGAATTGGAGCAGCTGTTGCGCAGCAACACCATGCTTTGGCGCGGTGGCGAGGGGGCCCGCCCGGCGGTCTACCCCAGTGGTCACACGGCGTTGGATGCTGTGTTGCCCGCTGGTGGCTGGCCGCGCGCTGCTTTGGTGGAGATGGTGGTGCCGCGCTGGGGCGTTGGCGAATTGCAGCTGTGGCTGCCGCTGCTGGCGCGCCTTAGTCAGGCGCAGCAGCATGTGGTCTGGCTGGTGCCGCCCTATGTGCCGTATGCACCGGCGCTGCTTCGCGCCGGGGTGGCGCTGGAGCAGGTTCGCGTGATTCCCCGGCTGGAGAGCGAGCAGGCGGCGCTATGGAGTGCTGAGCGGTTGTTGCGCGCTCCGGCCTGTGGCGTGGTGTTGCTCTGGTTATCACGCCTGAGTGCCCGAGAGGCGCGCCGTTTGCAGTTGGCTGCGGCGGCCGGGCAGGGGGTGGGGGTGGTGTTTCTGCCGCGTGGCGGCAGCGCTTCACCTGCTGCGCTGCGTCTGCAACTGGTGCCAAAACGGGATGGATTGCAGCTGCGCATTGTCAAGGCGCGAGGCGGTGTGGCGGGGCGGTGTGTCGATCTGCCCTGGGCCCATCTCCAGCGTGCCAGCGAGGGGGAGCTGTAATGGAGCAGGTCTCTCTTCCGCTGTTTGCTGATCCTCCCTCGCGCCAGAGCGTACCCTCCTCGGCGCCTGATATCTCG
>JALTMR010000205.1 GCA_027001525.1 Gammaproteobacteria bacterium | reverse complement strand
CCGCCATGGCCTCCCAGGCGTGAACGATATGGAGTTCGGCAAATTCGGACAGTGCCAGAGAGCTGGCCATCTGTAGCAGCTGACGGTTCAACTGGTGGCGGCTCTGCGCCTCTGCTGGGTCATCTTCATCGACGTCGATAGCGACCACGATACGTTGATAGCGCCTGGGGGATGTTGCTTTGACCAACCATACGGGACAGGGGCATTTGCGCAGAAGGTGCATATCATCACTGCCAAACAGCTGGTCGAGAAAGTCGCCGTTATCGGTTGTTTTGATCACCAGGTCATAGCGGTGGTGAAGTACCTGACGGATGACCTCTAAAAAGGGAATACCCACCAGTACCCTGGTTTGCATCGGGATGTGTTGGTTACAGGAGGCGGTTAGCTGGCTCAGCTTGCGTTGATGCTCGGCGATGATGTTTCTCTGGATGCTTTCAGCGGAGAGCACCCGTTCGAGCAGCTTCGTGTTGGCGGGTATTTCGTCAACCACATCAACGACAGTGAGGCAGGCCTGGTTGTTTTCTGCCAGCGCTGCGGCGCGCTCCAGCGCCGTGTTGTCGGTCGCGCCGGGTGGAATGACACAAAGAATGTTTTTGAATCGTTGCATGCGCTTACTCCCCTGCTGATTGGCTACACATTAATGCGGGAATTTTCCTGTGTTGATGTATTGCTGTCGCCGTCCGCTGCCAGCAATGTGTCGACTGCGTCGGTTGCTGCATCAGCATAGGGGATGAGCACCCGGTCGGCCCCGGCCTGTTTCAATTGCTCGGCATCGGCTGCGCTATGGGCCGTGACGGCGACGCGTCCCCGATAATCGTAGTGCTGCAAGCCGTGGAGTAGGGTGAGGTGCGTGTGTTTGTCACGAACGCTGCTCAGCACCCAGTTGGCCTGGTCCAGTGGCAGGGTGGCAAGAAACTCCGGGTCGTCTGCATCGCCAAAGCGCACGGCGTAACTGCGCTTTTCCTGTCGGTGCAGCAGCTCGGGATCGAGATCTATGCCCAGCACGCGGTAGCCCCGGTGCTGTAACTCCGCCGCAATGCGACTGCCGAATCGCCCCAGGCCGAAGAGGATGATATCGACCTCGTGGTCTTGCCTGTCTTGTGTCTGGGCCTCTTCCCTGTATGCATGTCTGCGCTCAAACAGGCCCAGCCAGGGGGCGATGCGTTCGTAGAGCAGGTGGGAGTACAGAATCATGTACGTTGACGCACTGATAGTGATCAACCCCACGAGGGTTATCAGCCCCATCGTATCGACATCAATGTGACCCAGGCTGAGTCCCAGTGCCCCCAGAATCAGGGAAAATTCGCTGATTTGTGCCACCGTCAGTCCGGCCAAAAATCCTGTGCGTTTTTTGTATCCCATGGCGCCGAGAATGGTCATTACAATTAACGGGTTGCCGATGAGCACGAACAGCGAGAGGATAATGGCCGGCCATACTTGTGCGCCTAATGTGGCGAGATTCAGCCCGGCCCCCAGATCAATAAAGAAAAACAGCAGCAGAAAATCACGCAAACTGACCAGCCGCGCACCAATCGTCTCACGGTAGGGGGTAGAGGCCAGCGATACCCCGGCCAGAAAGGCGCCGACCTCGCGACTGAAACCAAGATGTTCTCCTGTCGCTGCCAGCGCCACCGCCCAGGCAATGGCAAACAGCACGAGCAGTTCGGGGGAGCGGGCCAGCTGGTGCAGCAAGGGAGTGAGTACGTAGCGCATCAGCACAGCAATGGCGGCCAAAAACAGTGCTCCCTTAAGCAGCACGCCCACTGCCTCTTTGCCCAGACTGGCGACATCGGTTGCCTCACCCAGAGCGGTCAGGGCGATCATCACCAACACCACCACAATATCCTGGACGATGAGAAAACCGATGGCGATTCTGCCATGGAGAGCGTCCACCTCGCGTTTGTCGGACAGCAATTTGACGATGATGATGGTGCTGGAGAAGGTGAGCGCTACCGCCACGTAGATGGCCATGACGGGCGTCATTCCCAGGGCGATGGCGATGAAGTAGCCGATAATCGAGGTAAAAAACACCTGCCCCAAGCCGGCGGCCAGCGCCACAGGGCCCATGGTGCGGATAATATGCAGATCCAGCTTGAGCCCGACAACAAACAGCAGCAGTGCAATGCCCAGTTTGGCCAGCAGGTCGACCTGATCATTGGCCGACACCCAGCCCAAGGCGGCTGGTCCCACCAGGATGCCCACGACGATAAAGGCGACAATCAAGGGCTGGCGCAGCCGCACGCCAATCGCGCCGACTACCGCTGCTATGGACAGCAATACGGCCATCTCAGTAAAAACGTCACCAAACACCGATGTCATGATTCACCTGTCTTTGCTGTGACCGGTCGCAACCGGTTTTCCAGGCGCGAAAAAGTGCCGCACGTATTGTCTGTTACACCACACTAAACTATAGGGCATTCAGGGCGGCAGGTGCGTTGAAATTTTACAGTTTGTGCTGCCGCTGACCCCATCAAATAACCCCACCCCTCGTGCGTCGATTAAGGGGGAAAAATGGGGTAAAATGCACCAATTCAGTTGTTTCTCCCCTCCATCGAGTCTCCTTTCCATGCAATCAGCCCCCAATATTTTCTCCTATCGCCAGTACTGGGCCAAACGTTTCGGTGTGGCGCCGGTGTTGCCTGTGTCCAGGGAGGAGATGGATGCGTTGGGGTGGGATTCCTGCGATGTGATTCTGGTGACGGGGGACGCCTATGTGGATCACCCCAGTTTTGGCATGGCGCTGGTGGGGCGTCTGCTGGAGGCGCAGGGGTTTCGGGTGGGGATCATTGCTCAGCCTGACTGGCGCAGCGCCGAGGCGTTCAAGGTGCTGGGCCGGCCCAACCTCTTTTTCGGGGTGACGGCGGGCAATATGGATTCCATGGTGAATCGCTATACGGCGGATCGCCGCATTCGTTCCGATGATGCCTATTCGCCTGATGCCGAGGGCGGGCGGCGGCCTGACCGCTCGGTAATGGTCTACTCCCAGCGTTGCCGCGAAGCCTTCAAGGAGGTGCCGCTGGTGGTGGGGGGGATTGAGGCCAGTTTGCGCCGCATTGCCCATTATGATTACTGGTCTGACAAGGTGCGGCGCTCAATTTTGCCCGATTCCAAAGCGGATCTGCTGGTGTTTGGTAACGGCGAACGTCAGGTGGTGGAGATTGCCCATCGGCTGGCCAATGGTGAATCGATTAAGTCCCTTACCGATATTCGCGGCACCGCCTATATGACCAGAGGCCTGCCGGACGAGTGGGTGGAGATCGACTCCACCCAGGTGGATGAACCGGGTGTGGTGGACAGGCCGGTGGACCCCTATGCCATGAGCCCGGCCGGTGACACCTCCTGCGAGGCGGGGGGCGCAGGGCAGGCCGGCAAAGAGCAGGTCATCAAGCTGTCACTCAAACGCAAGCCAAAAGACCGTGCCCGTTCGGTGATTCGTCTGCCTGCCTTTGAGAAAGTCGCCAAAGACAAGGTGCTCTACGCCCATGCCGCCCGGGTACTGCATCTGGAGACCAACCCGGGCAACGCCCGCGCCCTGGTACAGCGTCATGGCGACCGCGATGTCTGGCTTAACCCGCCGCCCATTCCGCTGACCTCAAAAGAGTTCGATAGCGTGTTTGAACTGCCCTATACCCGCCAGCCTCATCCCGCTTACGGTGGGGCCCGTATGGCGGCCTACGAGATGATCCGTTTTTCGGTCAATATCATGCGCGGCTGTTTTGGGGGTTGTACCTTCTGTTCGATTACAGAGCACGAAGGGCGGATTATTCAGAATCGCTCCGAAGCTTCCGTCCTTAAGGAGGTGGAGACCATCCGCGACACGGTGCCCGGGTTTACCGGTGTGATCTCCGATCTGGGAGGGCCGACGGCGAATATGTATCGTCTCCACTGCAAGTCAGAGAAGATCGAATCGGCCTGTCGGCGCCTCTCCTGCGTCTATCCCGGTATTTGCGAGAACCTGATTACTGACCATGGGCCGTTGACCAGGCTCTACCGCAAGGCGCGCGAGCTGAAGGGCGTCAAGAAGGTGTTGATCGCTTCGGGCTTACGTTACGACCTGGCGGTGGAGTCACCCGAATATGTCAAAGAGCTGACCACGCACCACGTCGGGGGCTACCTTAAAATCGCCCCGGAGCACACCGAAGAGGGCGTGTTGAATAAGATGATGAAACCCGGCATCGGGACTTACGAGCGCTTCAAGGTGATGTTTGAGAAGTACTCCAGAGAGGCGGGCAAGGAGCAGTATCTGATCCCCTATTTTATCGCCGCCCACCCGGGAGCGAGCGATGAGGATATGCTGAACCTCGGGCTATGGCTCAAGCGCAACGGTTTTCGTCTCGATCAGGTGCAGACCTTTTTGCCATCCCCTATGGCCCTGGCGACGGCCATGTACCACAGTGAGAAAAATCCGCTACGCAAGGTCAAGCGTGGTGGCGAGCCCCTGCTGACCGCCAAGGGTGCGCGGCAGCGCCGGTTGCACAAGGCGTTGCTGCGTTACCACGATGCGGAAAACTGGCCACTGATTCGCGATGCCCTCAAACGCATGGGGCGGGCAGATTTGATTGGCAACGGCAAACGCCATTTTGTGCCCAGCTGGCAGCCTGCGGGTACGGGGGGGCAGCCGGAGGGGGTGCGTGGCAGCGCCAAGACCGTGGTGAAAAAGAGAGCAGCTCAGCCAGCTGCCAGGCATAAAAAAACCCGGCCAGGGGCCGGGCTGCATAAAAGAAAACCCGCCAGACGGCGGTAGCTCTCTGTTTTAGGTTGTCTGTTCTTTAACTACCACGTCAACAGAGACATCCTTAGGCTCTTCATCATTTTTCACCGCTTCGCTCAGCTGGCCGATACGCTGAATTGCAGCAGCACCCATTTTGCCAACGTCGATGCCGATCGCCAGGCCCGCACTCATCAGCCCCGGCACTTTAGCGATGTAGAACAACGCTGCAGCGACAGTAACAAGCCCAAGCGTGGTGCCAATCATGTCTCCAAATACGCTGGAGAGCGTCGCGCTGAGCTGCACGAAGATGCCCATGGGAATCATCGCCGCGAAGCCGTAGTACAAAAAGACAGCACAGGTGAAAAAGGTCAGAACAAGTAGCTGGATCGATTTAATGACAAACAGGTCGACTCGTTTTGTGTCCATGGTCGCTTCCTTAAATAAAAAATTTAGTTGTTGTAAAAAATAGCAGAATACATCCCCACTCCCGAAGCGGAACCGGGAATACTGGCATAAGTAGAATGCCATAGGCAAGTGCGCGGGAAGTTGTTGCTAAAAACCCTGTTTTTTACGCTGTTAAGATCCCGTCGTTCGCTATCCCTTTCAGGTTATTACCTTGGTGGCGTACCGGGGGAGCGTTCTTACTCAGGCTATTGAGAACACCCCTTAGGGCTGTTTTCTGTCCCGGAAGTTCCCCCAATTGGCGGAGGACCGGAGGAGGACGATGCGCCGTCGACCGTGTGTGCCGGTGTGGTAGGTTGGCTTTTTTCATTTTTGGGATGGGGTCGGATGGTGGTTGATGGGGTGGTTGTCTATCTGTTGCTGGGGGTGTTTGCGGGCTTTGTCGCCGGCCTTCTGGGGGTGGGCGGCGGTCTGGTGATCGTACCGGTGCTGGTCTGGGTTTTTGTTGCCCAGGGGATGGCTGCCGAGGTCGTGATGCAGATGGCATTGGGTACCTCCCTGGCGACTATTGCGGTGACTTCCATCGCTGCCGTCCGCGCCCACCACAAGCGGGGGGCGGTGGTATGGCCACTGGTGGGGCGTTTGGTGCCTGGACTGGTGGCGGGGGCGTTGCTGGGCGCCTGGCTGGCGCATGGCTATAGT
>JALTMR010000204.1 GCA_027001525.1 Gammaproteobacteria bacterium | reverse complement strand
CTCGTGGTAAGGGCTACGATCTTGGCGTGTTTCGCTCGTCAATGGCCTTGGGCCAGCGGGCTTTGTCCTCGTGTTTGATTATTTTGCGCCAGAGCAGGCCATCCGGGCGACTGATGCCGGTTTCGATGTAGTGCAACACGTTGATGTTATTGAGTGTCCAGCCCATAAACTGCTGAATGCCCCAGCGGCCGCAGAACAGCAGTTGGTCGCCTCTGTGCAGCGGCTCTCTGTAGGAGGGCAGCAGGGTGTGCTGGCCCTGGCGTTTGAGCAGCAGCGGCAGACAGCTGAGGCGGTGATCGCGATCGCGTGGATCTGTGATGATATGGCCGAGGCGGATGTCTTTGCCCTGCGCCAGGGCCTGGATCACCGTCGGGGTGGTCTGTTCCGATATGTCGATGGCCCAGATATCGGGGACGACGCCATCGGCAATGGGGCGCAATTTATCTAACGTCTCCTCGGCCCAGTCGTTACTGTTGCGGCGCGCCAGGCGCAGAAAATCACTCAGTAACGGGGCGGTGACCAGGGCCAGAATCTTCAGGGTCAGGATGTTGGCGTGCTGCATTACCAGGTCGATCTCCGCCGCCTTGAAGATGATGTCATTGCTGTGCGTGTTTTGCCGCGCCACGGTGTAGATGTTCGGGTGGAGGTCGCTGGCGGTCATCAGGATGGATAGATTGTCCGTGTCGTTATCCGTGCCGGCGACGATGCCCACCGCCTGATCAATATTCGCCTCTTTGAGCGTGGTGGCCTGGGTGCCCCGGCCTTTGATGCACTGGCCGGTACAGCCCACTTTTTCCGGCTCTGCCTCGATAATGGTGCAGGGCAGCCCCTCTGCCAGAAGATGTTTGTGGATGGCCTTGCCGAAGCGGCCATAACCGCAGATGATCCAGTGGCCGTGAGGCGGCTTTTCGCGCTCTGCCAGCGGCGTTTTGGGCAGGTCGGTGAGCCATTCGAAGACCAGATGCATGTCGGGTGAGTGGAGGGCGATGGCCAGCTGGGCGGCAAAGGCCTCAAAGGGGTTGATGATGTGCTCGGTGCCAAAGGAGGCCATGTTGTCCTGCGTGGCCACTGACTCGGCCCGGCAGATCACCCGCACGGAGGGGTTGAGCAGCTTGGCCGTGATCGCCACTTTGAGGTTGATGTTGTCGCTGTCGGTCAGTGCCAGGACGGCGGCGCAGTGGGGGGACTCCAGCCCGGCGGCGCGCAGGTTCTCCGGTTCGCCGGCATTGCCGCAGAGGCCGGGGACAAAAAGCTCAAGTTCGTTAAGCAAAAGGTCATTGATACGTTCCTGGCGAATATCGACAGCCACTGCTCGCAGGCCCCGATGGGTTAACGCCTGCGCCACCAGGGTGCCCGTTTCACCGTAGCCACAAATCAGATAGAAGGGCTCCTTGATGCGCCTGACCTGGCGCTGAAAGTGGTTTTCCGTGACCGCCTTCTGAAAGGTCGGATCCTGCATCAAGCCAAGAATTTTACCGATGGCATAGAGCCAGGAGATGACGCTGAGGTAGATGCAGATGGTGGCCCAGAGGCGCTGGGCATCGGAGAATTCGTACGGGATTTCACCAAAACCGATGGTGGTGGCCATGTAGCTGGCGAAATAGAAGGCGTGGAAAAAGTCCATGTGCCAGACGTTGCCCTGATCGTCCACACCGGGCACCAGCACCATGCCGAGCACGGCAATGGCGTAGGCACTGATCAGCACGATCAGCGGCGCTCTCATGCGCCGCATCACCAGTGATAAAACCCGGTGCAGGGCGTGACGGGGGTAGCGCTCCGACATCAGCGACGCAGCGTGATGATTTCAACGATGAGCAGCGTCACAGAGGTGAGGTTGGCCAGCAGTGCGCCGCCAGAGAGGGAGACGATACTGCTCATGACGCTGGGGGTTAACCCCGTGTCGGTGACGTGAACGGCGATGCCCCAGATGAGGGCGGCCACAATCAGCTGCAAATCGGCCACCAGGCTGGTGGCCAGAAGCACGGCACCGATCTGCGTCCGTTCGCCGAATTTGAGTACGGTGGCGATAAGGCTGACCACCAGGGCCGCAAAGAGCTCAAACACGTTATGGTGATCGGGATTGTCGATATCACCGAGAAAAAAGCCGAAGTTCAAGGTCAGTGCCAGAACGATAAAAAAACCGAAAACCACCTTCTCAAAATTCACCCGCTTCTCCCATGATCATCTGCGCTGCACTCAGAACAGTTTAGCAGGGTTCAAACACTTGTCGGGGTTTGAATGACGCAAAAAAGCCCCGCCGCGGCGGGGCTCCTCTGCTTACCCAGGGAGGGCGGTACAGCGATAGCTAGTGCAACTTCTTCAGCTCTTTTTCAACAACCTTGGCTGGCAGCGGGATATAACCATCTTTGATGACCACCTCCTGGCCTGTTTTGGACAACACCAGCTTCAGGAACTCGATCTCGATGGGTGAGAGTGGCTTGTTGGGTTGCTTGTTAACGTAAACGTAGAGAAAGCGCGAGAGCGGGTATTTACCGCTGATGGCGTTTTCGGCCGTGGCTGCCACAAAGGGCTTGCCGGCTTTTTTGGCCAGCGGGACGGCCTTGACGCCGGAGGTCTTATAACCGATGCCGGAGTAGCCAATGCTGTTGATGGAGGCCGAGACGGATTGGACCACTGAAGCTGAGCCTGGCTGTTCGTTCACCGTGTTTTTGAAATCACCTTTGCAAAGCGCCTTTTTCTTGAAGTAGCCGTAGGTGCCGGAGACGGAGTTGCGGCCAAACAGCTGCACATCACGGCTGGCCCATGCTCCGGTCAGCCCCAGATCGCCCCAGCGGTTGATGCTCTTTTTCAGGCCACATTTGCGGGTGGAGGAGAAGACGGCATCCACTTCGGGAATGGTCATGCCCTTAATGGGGTTGTCTTTGTGGACGTAGACCGCCAGCGCGTCGATGGCAACGGGAATGGCGGTGGGCTTGTAGCCGTGACGTTTTTCGAACGATTCAATCTCCTTGCTCTTCATCTTGCGGCTCATGGGGCCGAAGTTGGCGGTGCCCTCTGTCAGCGCCGGGGGCGCGGTGGAGGAGCCTGCCGCCTGGATCTGAATGTTGACGTTGGGATAGGCGCGTTTGAACTCCTCCGCCCACAGCGTCATCAGGTTGGCCAGGGTGTCCGAGCCCACGCTGGAGAGGTTGCCGGAGACGCCGCTGGCTTTGTGGTATTCGGGCAGATTGGGGTCCAGTTTGGCATCGGCAAATGATGTGGCTGATGTCAGCAGCAGGCCTGCTGCGGCAACTGAGGCGATCACTGTTTTCATAGTCGGGAGTTCCTCTGGCTAGTCTTGAATAGTCGTGGGTTTGAATCTTGATGGCGGTGATTGTGCGGGAGAAATATGACCGTTTGATGACGGGCAGCTAATCATCCTCACGAGGTCGTGTCTGCACGACAGTGGATGCGGGAAAGCGGCAGCTGAAGGTGCTGCCTTTGTTGACGGCGCTTTTGATGAGCAGCGTTGCCTGGTGGCGTTGTAACACATGTTTGACAATGGCCAGCCCCAGCCCGGTGCCGCCTTCGTCTCGGGAGCGCCCGGCATCCACGCGGTAGAAGCGCTCGGTCAGGCGGGGGATGTTCTGGGGCGGAATGCCGATGCCGTCATCACTGACTTCAAAGTGGGCACCCTGTTTGTCCTTGTGCCAGCGAATCGTAATATGGCCACCGCTGGGGGTGTAGCGTACAGCGTTAAAGACCAGGTTGGAGAAGGCGCTGTGCAGTTCGCCTTCGTTCCCTTTGAGTTGCAGCCCGGGGTCAGCGTCGAGTGTGATGGTCTGTTTTTTGTCGCCACTGAGGGCGATGGCATCTTCCCGAATGGTGGCCAGCATGGCGGCCATGTATACGGTTGCGCTGTGGTGGGAGGCACCGGATTCAAGGCGTGACAGCATCAGCAGGTCGTTGACGATGTTCTTCATTCGCCCGGTCTGCTGGTGCATCTGGTTGAGTGACGGCTGCCACGGGGCCAGGGCCGGGTCGTCATCGTCTTGCATGGTCTCCAGGTAGCCATTGAGCACGGTCAGCGGGGTGCGGAGTTCGTGGGAGATGTTGGCGACAAAATCGCGCCGTACCTGTTCGAGCTGGGTCAGGCGGGTGATGTCCCGCGCCACTAGCAGGTGCTGTTTTTTGCCGTAGGGAATGATGCGGATCGAGAGCTGCACGGTGTCATCAGCGGGGGCGTGAATCTCCAGCGGCTGCTGGAACGCCGCCTGCTCGATGTAGTGTTTGAAGGCGGGCTGGCGCAGCAGATTGGTAATGTATTGGCCGGCATCCTTTTTTGGTCTGAGCCCCAACAGGTCGCGGGCGGCGGAGTTGATCCACTGGATCTGCCACTGGGCATCCAGCACCACGGTGGCATCAGGCATGGCGGCGGTGGATTCCTGGAAACGGTTGAGGAAGCGTGCCAGCTTTTTCTTGCGGTTGCGATTACGTTTCTGAAGATGGTAGAGCTGGTCAAACACTTCGCGCCACAGGCCTCGTCCGGTGGGGGGGTGGAACTTCCCTTTGGCGTTGAGCCAGTTATAGAGCTGGCGCAGGTGGTAGAGGTGCCAGAGGATGTAGAGGCTGAGGGCGATAATCAGTAATAGAGTGGTGGCCTGAGTCAGGCTGCCGGCCAGAAGTGCCAGGGCGATCACCGCCGTTAAACGCCACAGCTCAGTTGTCCAGGGATTATTCACATCTCAATCTCTTACGGAAAAGCGATAGCCAGCGCCTCTGACAGTTTGAATATAGCGGTCAAGGTGATGTCCTGTCAGCGCCTTTCTCAGGCGGCGGATATGAACGTCCACTGTGCGCTCCTCAATGTAGACGTTACCGCCCCAGACCTGATCCAGCAGTTGGCTGCGGCTGTAGACGCGCTCCGGGTGGCTCATGAAAAACTGTAGCAGGCGAAATTCCGTCGGCCCCAGTTCAATGGTGTTGTCGTCAACGCTGACGCGATGGCTCTGCAGGTCGATGGAGAGCGGGCCGGCAGCGAGATTGGGCTTGCCGTGGGTGGGGGAGATGCGGCGCAGCACCGCGTTGATGCGGGCCGACAGTTCCCGTGGTGAGAACGGTTTGGTGACGTAGTCATCCACGCCGACATCAAACCCTTTGACCTTGTCATCTTCTTCAGCGCGAGCGGTGAGCATGATGATGGGCAGTTCACGAGTGGCCTCTTCTTTTTTGAAGCGTCGCGCCAGGTCGATGCCGCTGATGTCGGGCAGCATCCAGTCGAGCAGAATCAGGTCCGGCGGTGTGTCGATCACTTTGGCCTGCGCTTCGCGGCCATCCGCCGCTTCAATGGGTTCGAAGTCATTGCGTTGCAGGGTGAAGCAGAGCATCTCCCGAATGGGGGCTTCATCTTCTACGACTAAAATGCGCGTACTCATAATGGTGGCTGTCGCTGGGTTGTCATATTCATGTCCGCATTAGACTGCATCAGTGTTACAGATATATGACAGGGTCCGCCTGCCGGGTGCCCGCCCGCTCTTTCGATGTTGCCATCATCCAGGTCACGGCGATGCCGGCGATGTGGTAGCTCTTTGAGGCCACCAGCGGGCTGTCTTCAAACACCGCGCCGTTGAGGCTGTCGAGCCGGATGAAGGCGGAGATGATTTTATTCTCCCACTTGCGTTTGAGTATGAAGGTCAGCCGCTGGCCGGCATAGCCACCGGCGCTGTGGTAGGCCGGCCGATTGGCACTGGCGTAGCGCGCCTCCACGCCATAGAAATAGTTGTGGTACTGGGCATCGGCAAAAATCGGCCCCCAGGAGATCGCCCCCTGCCAGTAGTTGCGGTCGTAGTGCGCCAGGCTAAGTTGCAGGTAGGGTGAAAACACCCACCCTTCGTGGGGCAG
>JALTMR010000203.1 GCA_027001525.1 Gammaproteobacteria bacterium | reverse complement strand
CGGAACCCAATACCAAGGAGTAGTCTTCAGACTCACCACCCTCGAACAGTTCACCATCAACCTTTCCTTGAAAATCGATAACAACCTGATCACCTTCCTGGGCAGCACGCTCCACATCATTCCAGCTCGCTCTTTGCTTGCGTAACTTCTCGATCATGTCATCAACATCCTGATCGGTAATTTCAGCCACAAGCCTCTCGACACTAACACCTGAAGGAATTGTCACATTGATCTCGGGATACACTTCGAATACTGCGGTGTAGGCAAGGGCGTTATTGTCAGACTCACCCAGCTCAACTTTGGGTGCCCCGGCAGGGCGCAAATTTTCTTGCTGAATAGCTTCGTAGAGTGTCGAACGCAGAAGCTCACCATGAACCTCCTGCAACACTTGAGCACCGTAACGTTGCTGCACCACTTTAAAAGGTACCTTGCCAGGCCGAAAGCCAGCCAAACGGACTGTGCCACTCATAGATTTCAAACGCTGCTTCACTTCCTGCTCAACACGATCAGCAGGCACTTCCACTGACATGCGACGTTCCAAACCTTCGGTCGTTGTTACAGATACTTGCATTTCCACTTCCTCGGTACGTGTTTAACCACACGTTCAAAAAGGCTTAATTGGTATGTAAAAATTAAATGGACTACGGCCTACATCCGATAACGGCGGGCCCCAGAAAAATCAGGAAACTATCTATAGAAAATGGTGCGAAAGGAGAGACTCGAACTCTCACAGGTTGCCCCGCTGGAACCTAAATCCAGTGCGTCTACCAATTCCGCCACTTTCGCATTTCCGGCGTTCACCTAATTACAAAGGCGCATTATACCGACACTCACACACCGTGGTAACCCTGGCGATGAAATTATTCTTCACCCCGGGTAGCCCCCATGCCAAGCACGGACACTTCCACCCTGCAAGCATAACGTTCACTGACGAAAACCATAGGGGAAGGAAAGATATAGGGAAAACAGAGAGATTGCCTCTCATGCCTCCAAAGGCCAATCAAGATGACCAGCCCTGTCGAACAGAAACAATTTAAGCTCGACCTGCAGCACCTCTGCGATGCCACAAAAAATGGGGTGAACGATGGGGCTCGAACCCACGACAACCGGAATCACAATCCGGGGCTCTACCAACTGAGCTACGCTCACCATAAAACCAATAGCACCCTATAACATTCAATAATTTCAAACAGCTACAGGGAAACACTTAAAAATCTGGCGCGCCCGGCAGGACTCGAACCTGCTACCCTCGGCTTAGAAGGCCGATGCTCTATCCAGATGAGCTACGGGCGCATCGAAAACCAACTCTGCCACCACTTGGCGCGTGATAAAAATTTGGTCGGGGTAGAGAGATTCGAACTCCCGACATCCTGCTCCCAAAGCAGGCGCGCTACCAGACTGCGCTATACCCCGAATTCTTCGCTATACTCAGCACCACTGAAGCAATGACTGCTGCGAGAAGGCCGGTATATTACTCATGAGATCGAAATGAGTCAACAGCAAATATCAACTATTTCAGAAATATACGTCACACCAGTTTTCACCAGAAGAAAGCCCCATCAGCCCCCGGCTTGAGGGGAAACAGCCGAGGCCTGAGATGGCACATCCATATTCTGTGCGCGATGGCGCAGCACATGATCCATCAACACAATCGCCAGCATCGCTTCAGCGATTGGTGTGGCACGAATACCAACACAAGGGTCGTGACGCCCCTCGGTCACAACCTCCACAGCCTCACCTTTTAGATTCACACTACGCCCCGGCAGACGCATACTGGATGTAGGTTTCAGCGCCATGCTGACTAAAATATCCTGGCCTGATGAGATGCCACCAAGTACGCCGCCAGCATGATTACTCAAAAAGCCATCAGGCGTCATCTCATCCCGATGCTCGGTACCCTTCTGCTCAACACAACCGAAGCCGGCACCGATCTCCACCCCTTTGACGGCATTGATCGCCATCATGGCGTGGGCGATATCGGCTTCCAGGCGATCAAAAACAGGCTCGCCCAGCCCCGCCATCACCCCCGTAGCCACAACATTGATACGCGCACCAATAGAGTTACCCTCTTTGCGCAGCGCATCCATATAACGCTCCATCTCGGGTACTTTTGAAGCATCAGGACAGAAAAAAGGGTTTTTTTCCACCTGCTCCCAATCAAGGGCTTCCGCTTTAATCGGGCCCAGCTGGGACAAATAACCCCTAATCTCCATGCCGTAGCGCTGGCGAAGATATTTTTTTGCGACAGCACCTGCAGCGACCCGCATCGCCGTCTCGCGTGCTGACGAACGCCCTCCTCCCCGATAGTCACGCAAGCCGTACTTTTGCTGATAGGTGTAGTCAGCATGACCGGGGCGAAAACGATCCGATATAGTGGAGTAATCCTTCGAACGCTGGTCTGTATTCTGGATCATCAGACCGATAGGTGTGCCGGTCGTTTTACCCTCGAACACACCGGAGAGAATCTGCACCTCATCCGCCTCTCGGCGCTGGGTCGTGTGGCGTGAAGTTCCAGGTTTGCGGCGATCAAGGTCCCGCTGAAGATCAGCCTCCGACAACGCCATCCCGGGCGGACAGCCGTCGATAATGCAACCTAAAGCGGGACCATGACTTTCGCCGAAAGTCGTGACCGTAAAAAGTTTTCCAATACTATTTCCAGACATGAGCGCTATTGTAACGGGTTTTATATGAGTCGTCTTAACAAAATCCTGGCGGACTAAGGCACCACACACACCTCATCATCGGGGCATTTAAAGAACCACAACTGATACATGGAAACACACCACTGGAAGGCAAAAGAGACCCCCATCAGCGCCCCGGAGGCAAAGATAATATACCCAAACGGCTCCGCCACTTTCGTTAGCCACCACGACATGACATCCAGGAAAATAGCAGCGAACGGCAAGATAATTATCACATTTTTGAGCCATATCCGGCGCACGTAGGCGTGGCTAAAGATCAGCCCCATGAAGGCAAAGATAAACGCTAACCCAAAGAGATGGATATGGGAAACGCGCACTAGGGTACCGACGCTCACTCCGGTATCCACCACCGTGACCGTCTTTACATTTTCAAATGAAGTCAGGTTCGGGATATGGGGATTGGAACCATCGTGGCACGCCGTACAGCGCGTCTCCAGAATCGGCAGGATCTCTTTATTAAAGGCCTCTTCACTCATATCGGTGTGAAGCCAACTAACGATGGTGGCCGACTCGCTTGCAGGCAGCATGCTCGACATCGGCCCGTTGATTGCCGACTCCAGGCGCGTACCTGAGTTACTGCCACGATAGGCAATCTGAATATCCTGCACCGACACGCCAGGCTTGCCATCACGCCCCGCGTGAACCTCATACACCTGCACCATGGCAAAGATATACCCGAGGCCAAAAATCAACAGCACCATGGTATAGAGCACTTTCAGACTGGCCGGCAACTGATTAAACAGGGGATAACTATACTGCGCGTAACTATTCATTCAGACGACCTTTTGGGTAACAAAACCAACACTAAAAAACACATTACAGAACTCACGGCAAAACGGCATCCAGCAGCCCCCTTACGCGCCACACCCACCATACAAATCCACATTAACCAGACGACTTAAACACTGATTACCGCAAGACAACACCAGGAAGCATAAAGCAGAGAGGGTATCGAGACTGCACCAACCGTTCGACAAAAGGGGCCGGCACCATGATCAAACAGCACCGGCCCCACCCTAAATCAGTAGAGATACACTTAAGGGCACCCCTATTAATTCTGGATGTGGCAGATGGAATCCCAAATTCGTTACATCCAGGCGCAAATTGCGTGTAACAGCGGGACTATTGCCAAAATTTTCAACGCCGATGGAGCGGATTTGGGGTTTAAGGCGTGCTTTCACGAATTAATAGAGGCGCCCTTAAATAACCTTGGAAAAGCGGCGTTCTTTGGCGCCCCGCAGGTAACGATCAAAAACCATGCAGACGTTACGGATCAGAAAGCGCCCGGCAGGCAGCACCTTGATCGAAGCTTCGTCCGAGGTGATCAGACCATCGTCCTGCAACTGTGCCAACTCAGGCAACTCCGTTGAAAAATAGTTGGCGAAATCGATGCCGTAGACAGATTCAATATCCCGCTTGTCCAGCTCAAAATTACAGATCAGACGGGTAATCACGTCGCGACGCAAAATATCATCGTCATTGAGTTCGATGCCACGAAACACGGGAATATGGCCGGCATCAATCCGCTGATAGTACTCATCCATCGTCCGCACGTTTTGGCTATAGCTGTTGCCTACCTTGCCAATGGAAGTCACCCCCAGCCCAACCAAATCACATTCGGCATGAGTGGAATAGCCCTGAAAATTTCGATAGAGCTGCCCTTTGCGCTGGGCAATGGCCAGCTCGTCATCCGGCTTGGCGAAATGATCCATGCCGATATAGACATACCCCGCCGACTCCAGGCGCTCCACCGTCATCTGCAATATATCCAGCTTCACCGCTGCCGACGGCAGCTCCTGCTCGTTGATGCGTCGCTGCGGCTTGAACATATCGGGCAGATGGGCGTAGTTGAATACCGAGAGGCGATCCGGGTCGACCGCCAGCACCTTGTCCAGCGTTTTCCCAAAATTCTTGACCGTTTGCAGTGGCAACCCGTAGATCAGATCGATGCTGATCGATTTAAATCCCACTTTACGCGCACCCTCCAGCGCAGCCATCGTCTCCGCCTCGGTCTGGATACGGTTCACCGCCTTTTGCACCATAGGGTCAAAGTCCTGCACCCCGAGGCTCATGCGATTAAAACCCAGCTCCCGTAGCAAGCTGATGGTTTCAGAACGCACCTCGCGAGGATCGATCTCGATGGAGTACTCACCCGTGTCATCCTCATGCAACTGAAAGCACTCACGGGTTTTAGCCATGAGCTCACGCATTTCCTGATGACTGATGAAGGTCGGCGTGCCCCCGCCCCAATGGAGCTGATCGACCACCCGGGAGCGATCAAACAGCTCGCCCTGCATCTCCAACTCCCGGTGGACTCGCTGAAGATAAGGCGCCGCCTTGCTGCGATCCTTGGTCGCAATCTTGTTACAGCCGCAATAAAAACAGACCGTGTCGCAGAAAGGGATGTGAAAATAGAGCGACAACGCCTTGGTGTCCGCATTGGTGGCAGCGGCAATACGGCGGTATTCCGCCTCATCCAGCCCCTCATGAAACTGCACCGCAGTGGGGTAGGAGGTATATCTCGGCCCGGACTTGTCGTGACGCTTGATTAAGTCCGGATCAAATACTAGGGATTGGTCCACCGCGCTCTCCTGAATATATTGGGTATGCCGCCGCCGTATACGAACGGGATTTGAAAATAGCCGGAAATTATAACCTATCCGGCCCGCTCGCTGGCCCTGCGCTGAAAAACATCGCCATATTCACGCAACGTTTCGGCGTGAAGCAAAAAAACACCGTGACCACCCCGTTCAAATTCGAGCCAGATAAAAGGCACTTCCGGATAGCAGCGCACCAGCGCTTCATCACTGTTGCCCACCTCCACCACCAGAGTACCGTGCTCGGTCAGGTGGGACTCCGCCTGCGCCAGCATCTGCACCACCAGATCAAGGCCATCCTCACCCGCTGCCAACCCCATCACCGGCTCGTGGTCAAACTCGGGCGTCAGCGCCGCCATATCGCCAGCATCCACATAGGGCGGATTGCTCACGATCAGGTCGTAGCGCCGCCCCTCCAAGGTGGAAAACAGATCAGACTGAAGCGCCGTCACCTGCGCCGTCAACTGATGGCGCCCGATATTGATATTCGCCACCGCCAGCGCATCGGCAGAAAGATCCACCGCATCGACGTGGGCCAGCGGAAAAGCGTGGGCACAGGCGATGGCGATACAGCCGCTGCCGGTACACAGATCAAGC
>JALTMR010000202.1:1465-5914 GCA_027001525.1 Gammaproteobacteria bacterium | reverse complement strand
TGGCACGGGTGTGGCGGGTGGGCAGGTGGAGCTCATGTACCGAGAGCCCAACCAACCGGCTCTGGATGGCAATACGGTGGAGTCCCATGTGGAGCAGGCGGAGTTTGCCCGCAACGCGCTGGAGTATCAGGCCAGCCTCAAGTTCCTGGAAGGACGATCTAAAGGCCTGATCAAGGCACTTAAAGGAGAGTAGTGATGGCACTGTTTGATGTTTTTCAGATTTCCGGCTCCGCGATGAACGCCCAGTCGCTGCGGTTGAATACGGTGGCCAGCAACATGGCCAACGCGGACAACGTGGCCACTACGCCGGAAGAGGCCTATCGCGCCCGCTACGCCGTTTTCTCAACATTGATGAACGATGCCGTCAGCGGTCAGGCCGGTGCCGGCGTGAATGTGTCGGAGATTGTCGAGAGCCAGGCCGAGCCGCTGGTGCGCTACGAGCCCAACCACCCGCTGGCCAATGAGCAGGGCAATGTCTACTCGCCCAATATCAACATGGTGGAGGAGATGGCCAATATGATCTCCGCCTCGCGCTCCTACCAGAACAACACCGAAGTGTTTAACACCTCCAAACAGTTGCTGCTGCGAACACTCAACATGGGTGCCAATTAGGGCATTGGCCACGGAGCGGGTCAGTCAATCGGTGAGAGAGGATTAACGGATGTCGAACAACATAGATACCGCCTTGTTGGGTGACCTTGGGCTGGCCCAGAAGCCGGTCAACAATGCCCCCAAGAACGAGATGGGCGAAGACGCCTTCATGAAGTTGCTGCTGGCCCAGCTGCAAAACCAGGACCCGATGGACCCGATGGACAACGGCCAGTTCATGAGTCAGCTGGCGCAGTTTGAGGCGGTCAGTGGCATCAGCGAGTTGAATACCTCGTTTGAGAATTTCTCCACTTCGTTTCAATCCAACCAGGCGCTGCAGGCCTCCTCCCTGGTGGGGCGCTGGGTGCTGGTGGCGAGTCCGCAGGCCACCCTGTGGCCCGATGCCGGCATGGTGGGGGGCGTTAGCCTGCCCGCCAGCAGTGAGCAGGTGTTGTTGTCGGTGAAAAACAGCGCGGGCCAGACGATTCACCAGATCGATCTGGGAGCACAGAGCAGTGGCATGGTTAATTTCAAGTGGGACGGCATCGGCTCCGACGGCCAGCGCGTGGCTGATGGCACCTACACCATCGAGGCGCTGGCCAGCATCAATGGCGAGTACGAATCGCTGCAAACCTATGTGGCGAGTCCGGTAGAGAGTGTGACCCTGAATCAAGGTGGTTCAGGCATGACGCTTAATGTTTATGACGTGGGTTCGGTGAAGTTATCCGAAGTCGAAGAAGTAATGTAAGGAGAACGGTTATGCCTTTTCGTATTGCACTCAGTGGCCTCAACGCCGCATCAGCAGATTTAAAAGCAACGGGCAACAATATTGCCAACGCCGGCACCATCGGCTTCAAGAGTTCACGCACCGAGTTTGTCGATATTTTCGCCACCGGCTACGGCGGTATTTCAGCCACCGCCATTGGTGGTGGCACGCGCCTGGCCGGGGTGACGCAGCAGTTTTCCCAGGGCAATGTTGACTTTACCGATAACAATCTCGACCTGGCCATCAACGGTCAGGGCTTCTTCGTGCTGGATAATGACGGCACACAGCTGCTCTCGCGCGCCGGGGCTTTCAAGGTGGACCGGGACGGCTTTGCGGTGAACAGCAGCGGCTCGCGGCTGCAGATATTCCCTGCCACGGTGTCGAGCAATGGCACGACGTTTGACACCGGTCGTCTGAGCAATCTACAGCTCTCTACCTCGGAAGGCGCACCGGCGGCCACCTCCGAGGTGACCTCCATTCTGAATCTTGATGCCGGGGAGACGGTGCCCGCGGCTGCCTTTGATACCGCCGCGCCGCTGCCGGATCAATACAACGCCTCCACCTCGTTGACGGTCTACGACTCGCTGGGCACCCAGCACACGGCCACCCAGTATTTCGTTAAAACCGGGGCCAATACCTGGAACAACTATCTCTATGTGGATAACACCCTGGTGACCACGGGCGGTGCCGATTTCGGCACCCTGACCTTCAACCCCGACGGTTCGCTGGCCACCCCGGCCGGTGGTGCGGTGGTGTTTGATGATTATGTGCCTTCTACGGGGGCGCAGAACATGCAGCTGGATCTCGATTTTGCCCAGGCGACCCAGTACGGCAGCTCATTTTCCGTGAGCACCTTGCGTCAGGACGGCTTTTCCGCCGGTCGTCTCAGCGGTATTGATATCGATGCCGAGGGCATTATCTCGGCCCGCTACACCAACGGCCAGTCCCTCACCATGGGCAAAGTGGCCATGGCCAATGTCTCCAACCCCCAGGGCCTGGCCCCTCAGGGGGATACCGTCTGGGGGCTGACCTACAGCGCCGGTGATCTGCTCCTGGGGGAGGCGGGCACCTCCAGTTTTGGCTTGCTGCAATCGGGGGCGCTGGAGTCCTCCAATGTGGATATCGCCAGCGAACTGGTCAGTTTGATCACTGCCCAGCGCAACTACCAGGCCAATGCCCAGGTGATCAGCACCGCTGACACGGTCACTCAGACCATCATTAATATCCGTTAACAGAGCAGGCGACTGACATGGACAAAATGGTCTTTCTCGCAAGCACGGCAGGCAAAGAGATCATGCGTGCCCAGGCGATCAATGCAAACAACCTGGCCAACGCCAGCACCACCGGCTTTCGCCAGGATCTGGCCTTTGCCGAGAGCCTGGCTGTGGACGGGCCGGGTTACGCCACGCGGGTCTACAGTCAGTCCGAGGGCATTGGTTCTGACCTTAGCCCCGGCGCTCTGGTCACCACCGGGCGCGAGCTGGATGTGGCCATTCGGGGCCAGGGCTGGTTCGCCGTGCAGGCCAACGACGGCAGCGAGGCCTTTACCCGAGCGGGTGATCTGCGCCTCAGCGCCGCCGGTGTGCTCACCACGGGGGCCGGTCTGCCCGTCATTGGTAACAGCGGCGGCCCCATTACCTTGCCGCCGTTTGAGAAGCTGGAGATAGGCGTTGACGGCACCATTACCGTGCGCCCCCTGGGGCAACAGGCCGCTGCCCTAGCGGTGGTGGACCGGATCAAACTGGTGAACCCGCCCACAGCCAATCTGCGCAAGGCTGAAGATGGCCTGTTTCGCCTGCCCGAGGGCGAGTTTGCCGAGCCCGATGCCGGTGTTCAACTGGTGTCCGGCGTGATTGAAAGCAGCAACGTCAATGCCGTGGATGCCATGGTCAAGATGATGGACCTGTCCCGCAAGTTCGAGATGCAGGTGAAGATGATGGAACAGGCCAAGAGTAACGACAGCGCCTCTGCCAAATTGATGCAGATGAGCTAGATGAATAGTGGTTTGAAACAGATATCAGAATCGAGGTGATGTAATGGAATCAGCACTATGGATCGCAAAAACAGGGCTTGATGCACAGCAGACCCGCATGTCGGTGATCTCGAACAATCTGGCTAACACCAACACCATGGGCTTCAAGCAGGATCGCGCCATCTTTGAAGACCTGCTCTACCAGAACGTGCGCCAGGTGGGGGGGCAGTCGTCGCAGAACACCGTCTTGCCATCGGGCCTTAACGTGGGCACCGGCGTGCGCACAGTGGCAACGGAAAAACTCTTTACCCAGGGCAACCTGGTGCAGACGGATAACTCTCTCGACGTGGCCATCAACGGCCGCGGTTTTTTGCAAGTGTTACGACCTGATGGAACGCTGGGGTACACCAGGGATGGTTCTTTTCAAGTCGATGCCCAGGGCCAGCTGGTGACCTCCAACGGTTATCTGATCCAGCCCGCCATCACTATTCCGGCGGATGCCCAGAGCATCACCATCGGCAACGACGGCGTGGTCTCTATCGTCCAGCCGGGGCAGGCGACGCCGACTCAGTCCGGTACGATTCAGTTGGCCGATTTCATCAACCCAAGCGGCTTGCAGCCCATTGGTGAAAATCTCTATCTGGAGACCGCCGCCAGTGGCGCTCCCCAGGCCGGCAGCCCCGGGCTTAACGGCGTGGGCACGCTGATCCAGGGCTCGCTGGAGAGCTCCAACGTCAACGTGGTGCAGGAGCTGGTGGGAATGATCGAAGCGCAGCGCGCTTACGAGATGAACTCCAAGGCCATCTCCACCGTCGACAGCATGTTGCAGTACGCATCGCAGAATCTCTAGTGACTCAGGCGGGCCGTGATATGAAGGCGAAGACAGTGGATTGGATCAAGTCAGGCAGTGTGTTGCTGGTGGCGTTGCTGGTCACCGGCTGCGCCACCTCGTCGGGGGAGAAGATGGCCAGAGAGTATGAGTCCTCCCGCCCGACGTTGGCACCGCCTCCGCCGCCGCGCAATGGCTCCATTTTTCAGTCGGGCTATGAGATGACGCTGTTCGATGATATTCGCGCTCACCGTGTGGGGGATATTCTCACCGTTGTGCTGAACGAGCGCACCA
>JALTMR010000202.1:0-1455 GCA_027001525.1 Gammaproteobacteria bacterium | reverse complement strand
CTCCATTGCCAGTGATAACAGCTTTGCCGGCAAGGGGGACTCCTCCCAGAGCAACAGTTTGACGGGCAACATCACCGTGACGGTCTCCGAAGTGCTGCCCAATGGCAATCTCATTGTTCGCGGCCAGAAGCGGCTGACCATCAATCAGGGCGATGAGTATGTGCAGGTCTACGGCATTGTGCGGCCGGCAGATATCAACCCCGACAACACCATCTCCTCCACCAAGGTGGCCGATGCGCGGTTCTCCTATGTTGGCGAAGGGACGCTGGCGGATGCCAGTACCCAGGGCTGGTTGGCACGGTTCTTCAATAGTAAGTGGTGGCCCTTCTAAAAGCGTTGAGAAACCGTCATGAAAGTTAAAGCCCATCTGTTTGCGTTGTTGCTGTCACTGGCGTTGCTGCCGGTCTCCAGCAGCTATGGGGAGCGGATCAAAGATCTCTCCGCCATTGCCGGGGTGCGCAGCAATCAGCTGGTGGGTTACGGCATCGTGGTGGGGCTTGACGGCACGGGGGATCAGACCACACAGGCCCCCTTCACCCTGCAAAGTGTCAAAAGCATGCTGGCCCGTTTCGGCGTCACGCTGCCCGCCAATGTAACGCCTCAGTTGAAAAACGTGGCGGCGGTGACGATTCACGCCGAGCTGCCCCCCTTCGCCAAGCCGGGCCAAAAAATTGACGTCACCGTCTCCTCCATTGGTAACTCCAAAAGCCTGCGCGGTGGCAGCTTGATTATGGCCCCTCTCAAGGGGGCGGATAATCAGGTCTACGCCGTGGCCCAGGGGAATCTGGTGGTCAGCGGTCTGGGGGCCGAGGGCGGGGACGGCTCGCGTATCTCCGTCAATGTGCCCAGCGTGGGACGCATTCCCGGCGGGGCGATGGTCGAGAGAATGGCCCCCACTGTGTTTGGTGGCGAAACCAGCCTGGTGCTGAACCTTTTCAGCCCCGATTTCACCACCGCCAATCGTGTGGCCGACGCCATTAACGCCAAGATCGGCATGGGGACGGCCAAGCCGCTGGATGGCTCCTCCGTGCTGGTGCAGGCCCCGCGGGACTCGGGCCAGCGGGTGGCCTATATGTCGATGATCGAAAACCTGACGCTGGAGCCGGGCGAGCGCGCCGCTCAGGTGGTGGTGAATTCGCGCACCGGCACCGTGGTGATCGGTCGTCATGTGCGGGTCACCGCTGCGGCGGTGACGCACGGCAGCTTGACGGTCACCATCAGCGAAAACCCCAGAGTCAGCCAGCCAGGGCCCCTGGCTGCGGGTAATACCGTGGTGGTGCCCGATACGCAGCTGTCGGTGGAGCAGGCCACTAACAAGATGTTTCTGTTTGAGCCCGGCATTTCGCTGGGGGATATCGTCCGGGCCGTTAACAACGTCGGCGCTGCCCCGGGGGATCTGGTGGCCATTCTCGAAGCGCTGAAAGAAGCCGGTGCCTTGCGGGCGCAGCTGGTGAT
>JALTMR010000201.1 GCA_027001525.1 Gammaproteobacteria bacterium | reverse complement strand
TGCGGCTTTTCAGTCTGTGGGCCACCAGGCCCAGGTTATAGCAGGCCAGTGCCCCCAGTTTTTTGTGACGGTTAATCTTCTCGAACTGCGCCTGGGCCGCCCGATAGCGCCCCAGCCTGAAGTAGCTGACGCCAAGATTGTAGTGCAGTACCGCACTGGTCTGGCCCGAGTTGTAGGCTTTTTTAAAGTCGCTGATGGCCGCCTCGTAGTTGCCGTTTTTAAAATGCACCACGCCGGTTTTGAATGGGTCAGGTGCTGTCCAGGCCGCGCTGGCGTACAGCAACAAGGCAAGCAAAATAGGCGTTCGCAAGGGCAGGGAGTCGATCATTGATGAGGCGTCCTGAAGGGTTGCTCCGGGCAAGGCAAAGGGGTCAGTCGTCAGTCTCTTCGTCCTCGTCCTCGTGGTCGTCTGCCTCTTCTATCTCCTGTTGGATGGTGTCGAACTCATCTTCCTGATCATCGTGGCTCTCTTCGATGTCACTCTGGGTATCTTCGATTTCGTCACGCTGTTCGTTGGCATCCTGGCGCGAGTCCTCCATCTCTTCGCGGGATATTTCGCTGTCATCACGGGCGGATTCGTACTCATTGTCGTCGCGGCTCTCTTGCCGATCTTCGTCGTTGCCGTCGTCGCGCTCGTCTTCATAATCGTACTCGTCGTCGTTACTACCGGACTCGTCCGTATACTCATCGTCGCCGTGATCAGCGCGCGTGTCATCGCCGTGGCGGTCGTTATCGTCCCTTTCGCTGGCGTGGCCCCTATCCCGCGGGTCACCGTCCCGTTCATCCTTCTCCAGTCGAAAAGGGAGTTCGATGATGCGGCTGCCGTGGTCGAGATCGTCCAGGTCGATATCCTCGATGACCTGAATGGTGATGTCGTCCAGATCACCAAAGTCGGCCGCTTGAAGTGGCGCAGACAGGGCGAGCACAACCACGCTGAGGGCACTGAGTTTGAGGGGCTTCATCGATCTCTCCTAAAAATATCTGCTGGCTCAGGCGGAGTGCAGTGCGTGTAATCTGGCCTGGGGTTGTAGCGTTTTGCCGACGGAGATATGCACGCGAACAGATTTTATCTTGCCATCCTGTTCGATGCTGGCCAGCAGTTCACCTTCGTCCCGTCGCAACCCCTTAAGGGGCAGGGGAAGAATGTTTTTGCCCGCCTGCAGATTCGTCTGCCAGGTGATGGTGCGTTGACCCGGCAGGCCCGGTACCTCGACGTTGGCCGGCAGGGCAATAGTCAGTGTTGCGCCATCCAGTGCCTGAGCCGTATTGAAAACCAGATTAACGGTCTGGGTCTGCTCCAAAGAGATCGCCACCTGGGCAATTTCAACCGGGGCGAGCTGCTCCGGCAGGGAGTGGGGCAGTAGTGTGATCACCGCCATTAACGCCACGCTGGCGGCGATGGCGGTGGAAAAACCGGCCACAAAGCCACGTCGCTGGTGTTTTTTGCCATCGCTGCCCGTTGCCCTGGCGATCGCCTCGCGGGCAAAGCCGCTGCGCAGCGGGGGTGTGGGGATCTCTTTCAACATGTGCTGCAGGGTGCGCGCCCGTTCCACCCTTGTCTGGCAGGCGGGGCACTGTTTCAGGTGGGCGTCGGCATCGATCGCCTCCCCCGGAAACAGCTCATGGTCCAGATAGTCATCCAGCCGCAGTTCAAATTGTTTGCAGTTCATTGTGCTGACCTCTCAGTCTCTATCACGCCTGTGAAGCGGGAAAGGTTCCCTCTTCCAGTAGTTTTCTCAGTTTAGCGCGGCCCCGGTGGAGGCGGGACTTCAATGTTCCCAGGGGCGTTTCCAGAATGCTCTCCAGCTCTGTGAGGGTATAGGCCTCCACATCGTGCATGAGAATGAGGATGCGGTGTTCATCGCTGAGGTGGTCGATGGCGCGTTGCAGATCACGGATGGTGTCCTGGCGCTGGGGGGAGAGTTCGCCCTGGTGGTTGCTGTTTGCCGTCGCCGCTTCAATGTCGTGTTCCTGGCCGAACTCGATGGGGCTGCGTTTTTGTGAACGGTAGCGATCAACGTACAAATAGTAGAGTGATTTGGCCAGCCACGGCTTGAGTTGCCCCACCTGCTGCAGCTCCGGGGTGCGGGGGTAGAGCTTGATGAGCAGATCCTGCACCAGGTCCTCGGCATCCGCCTGTTGGCCGGTGTAGCGGTAGGCGAGGCGGTAGAGTTGCTCAACGTGGGGAGAGACCAGGGCCTCAAAGCTGTCAGCATCGATACGTTTTTTTCTGGAAAACAGGCTAAATAGCATTGTGCTCACACACCATTATCGGTTTTGCATGGCATGGTAAACCGGCAAGCTTTCATTAACCTTAACCCGGGTGGGCACGGTTGGCCGCAGAGGGGGGGGTTACATTTAGCCAGCGTTGCAGCATGGCGATCAGCGCCTCTTTTTTGATGGGTTTGACCAGGGTGTCGACCATGCCGGCCGCGCTGCAGCGGTCCTGGTCATGGCTCATGGCGGCGGCGGTAAAACCGATGATGTTAACGTTTGGGCGGCCCTGGGCCCGCGCCTGTTGCTGGATCAACGTGGTGGCCTGGTAGCCGTCCATTACCGGCATCTGGCAGTCCATCAGAATCAGGTCGTAGTCTGATGTCTGCCATCGTTCGATGGCTTCTTCGCCGTTGTGGGCACACTCCACGGTTAGGCCGAGTTGCTCCAGCATGGTTTGAATCAGGATGCGGTTTTCACGGATATCATCCACCACCAACACTCTGGCGTTGAAGCTGGGCAGTGTGGGTAACGGGGTCTGCCGGGAGGGAGGCGGGGCGTCGCTGCTCTGCGCCGGGTCGGCGTCGGAGGCGATGGGCAGCGTCAGCGTGACCCGGAAGCAGGCACCCTTGCCCGGTTCACTGTCGACGTTGATTTCGCCCCCCATCAGCTCGACAAAGTGCTTGCAGATCGCCAGCCCCAGGCCGGTGCCGCCAAAACGTCGGGTGGTGGAGCTGTCCGCCTGGGTGAAGGCATTAAAGAGGTCTTTCTTGACTTCGGGGGCGATGCCGATGCCGCTGTCCTCTACTACGATGTCGAGGCTGGCGTGCTGGGCGGTCTGGCTTCGTGCATCGATGCGCAGCGTGACATAACCGTGCTCGGTGAACTTGATGGCGTTACTGACGAGATTGAGCAGAATCTGGCGGATGCGTTCGGCATCGGCCACCAGGTAGCGGGGGCAGTTTTCCCCATAGTGCAGGGTGAGGCTGAGCCCCTTGTTTTCGGCATTGTTGCCGAACAGCTGGATGATGTCTTCGGCGGTCTGTTTCAGGTTAAAGGTTGCGGCTTGGAACTCCATTTTGTTGGACTCGACCTTGGAGAGATCGAGAATGTCATTGATCAGGGCCAGCAGCGCGGTGCCCGATTTGTCGATGATCTCGATGTACTCCCGCTGCTCCGCATTGAGCGGTGTGCTCTCCAGCAGCTGAACCACACCAATCACGCCGTTCATCGGTGTTCTGATTTCGTGGCTCATGGTGGCGAGAAAGGCGCTCTTGGCTTTGGAGGCCGCCTCCGCTTTCTGGTGCGCCAGCATCAGCTCCTTCTGCGCCGCTTTTTGTTGGCTGATGTCGTGGACGATGGCACCGAAGTGGCGATCACCCGACAGCGTCATCTCCCTGATGTTGAGGTAGATGGGGAAGCGCTCACCCTGCTTGTTGCGTCCCGATTGCTCGCTGCACTCGGCGCTTAGCGTCGCTGTTGCCAGGGTGGGAATGATGTTGCCGATGTGTGCCCCCAGCAGCTCTTTCTCGGTGTAGTCAAAAATGCTTAAGGCGGCGGGGTTGCAGAGGGTGATGGTGCCGCCACTGTTCATGGTGATCAGGCCGTCGCCCATGGCATTGAAAATGGTGCGCTGGCGCGTTTCGCTCTCTTTCGCCTGCTGCAGGGCTCGGTTGAGCTCGTGTTGGGAGCGCTTCAGGGCGTCCCGCATGGTGATGAAGGAGTGCGTGAGGCTGCCGATCTCGTCACGACCTGGCTCGGGCAACGGCGTGTCGAATGTCGATTTGGTCAGCTGGCGGGCCGCATCTTCCAGTCGTGCCAGGGGGGCGCGAATGAGAATGTTTTGCCAGATCAGGCTGACCATGATGGCAACGGCAAAGATGAGCAGAAAGAACTGTTCCAACTGACTGACCCGCGTCTGAATGGCATCGTGGCGGGACTGCCAGTCGATGGTGAGTTTGATCTCGCCGATGCGGCTGGTGCCCACCATAATGGGGTGGGTGTAGTGTTCGGCATAAGGTGACGGCTCAGAGGGGCGAATGTGGGGCCGCAGGGGGTAGACCCGCTGCCCCCGGGCGTCATAGACGATGAAATCCCGCCAGCGCGCTGAACGCTGGGCCAGTTGGTAGTTCAGCAGGGAGTGAAGTGAGGCCAGGTCCCCGCTGAGCAGGTAACGCGCCAGACTCTCCTGAAGTACGCTCAGCTCCGATTTTTGCTGCGCGATGAAGTCCTCCCGCGCCTGTTTGAGCTGCAACGGCTCCCAATAAAAGTGCATCGCCACCACGAAGGCGACGAACATCAGCGCCATGGGCAGAATCAGCTTAAAGCGTATACCCATCGGGGCTCCTCTGAGATGGAGCGGTGCGGTGTTGCTGCACGCCGTTCCGCTGGTTGCACGCTGGCGGTGAGTGGGTCACCTTGCTCATGGGGGGCGTCAATGTCCTGTCTCAGTGGGTGCCAAGATAAAACTGCTGCAGATTCATCTCGGCCAGGGGTTTGTAATCGTCGATGGATGCAGGGCCGATCTGGTGGATGGGCACAGCGGAAAAAAGCGCTCTACCCTCGGCCGTGGCACCGAGTGCCAGCAGGGCCTGCTTCACCGCCTCGGCAACCTGGGGCTCTACCCTGGGGTGAACCACCAGGGGGTGGGGTGCCACATCGATGGTTTTATGGATGATTTTGAGCAGTGATTTTATCTCGTCGTTTTGTTGGTTCAATGTCTTTTGAACGCCGCCCCCGGCAGCGGCCAGGCCCAGGGCGACATTGAGGTAGACCGAGTCATGGGTTTTGACGTAGCGGGGGTTAACCTGGAGATGAAGTCTGTTGATCAACTCCTGTTTGACCAGCAGGGTCGCTCCCAGTGCATTGGGGTCGGGAAAGACGATGGATTGTCCCGCCAGGTCGGTCATTTGATCGATGCCGCTGTCCTTGCGGGTCACCACCACCCCGTAGAGGCGGCGCGCCGTGTCTCTGATCAGGGGGATGTAGTCCTCGCTCTGCTGCGCCAGCATGACGTGGTACGGATTGGCGTAGGCAAAATCGAAACGCCCGGAACGAAATTCGCCGTCAAAGGCGGAGATGGTGGGTGAGCCCACCAGCTGGAAGCGCAGCCCGGTGCGCTGCTCCAGGGCATCGAGAATGGGACGCCAGATTTCGTGCGTCCGTTTGACCTCAAACTGCGGCACAATGCCGACGCTGTAAACCCGCTGCTCGGTGGCGTGAAGCGGCGTCTGGCCCAGCAGCACGATCAGGCCCGCCAATAAAAGTATGTGCATGGATCCCCTGGCCCCGGTACGTCTGTTGTGGGAGGTTAGGTTACGTGCGAGTGGCCAACGTAGTCTCAGTGAGGCCGTGTTGGTCGCGCTACGGATTGTAGCTCAAATGCCGGCTCGGGTTGTTTTACAAAAAACAGGGTAACTGCGCCGCTCCCCTGCTAACCAGCGCGGCGCTGGGGGATGATTACCCGCCCCAGCAGCGCCCCCAGCAGCAACTCAAAAGGGCCGAAGGTGCCACCACCGCCGCCGCTGTAGCCTGACTTGTGGCTGATGCGGTACTCCTGCGGGTTTTCCTTTACCTTCTCTTTGAAGGCATCGAGCTGTTGGGTGAGGTTGGTGATCATATCCTCCGTGGCCAGCTCAAACCCCTTCAAACTGTCCTTGCGCAACTGCTCGCTGAGATTGATGGCGGTGGCGCGCCCCTGTACGC
>JALTMR010000200.1 GCA_027001525.1 Gammaproteobacteria bacterium | reverse complement strand
AGAGGGCGATAAGGCCGAGCCAGCTCCAGATGATCAGCGTCTCCCGGCCCGAGGCCTGGCGGCGCTTGACGTAGTTAGTCTGCGCCCCGGCGTAGTAGCGCTGGCGGCGGCGAAAGAAGCGCTCCAGAATCAGAAAAGAGAGGCTCAGCGCAACGAGTATCAGGCTTAACCCGGCCGCCGACTGATAGTCAAAGCGGCTGTTCATCTGCAGATAGATGCTCAGGGTAAAGGTCTGGTAACGCAGCATCGAGACGGCGCCGAAGTCTGACAGCGTGTGCAGCACCACCACCGCCAACCCGGCCGCCAGTGCCGGGCGCATCAGCGGCAGGGTGATGCGGTGGAACGATTGCCAGCGCGAGGCACCGTGGATGCGGGCGGCATCCTCCAGGCTCTGGCGGGCATCGGCCAGCGAGGTGTAGCCCAGCAGAAAAACGTAAGAGAATGCCGCCAGCGAGAGCATCACCGCGGCACCACCCAGGTTATAGATGTTGATTCGGGCCCCCTCTCCGGCAATGAGCTGCCAGAGGCCGCCCAGCAGGGCATCCGGTTCCAGCAATACGGTGTAGATATGAGCAAACACGTAGGTGGGAATGGCCAGCGGCAGAATCAACAGCCAGATCGCGACCTTGCGCCCCGCAAACTCACGCCGCGCCACCAGATAGGCGCTGGGGATGGCAAGGGCGAGACAGATCACCCCCACCAGCAGTGCCAGCGACAGCGTGTTGCCCAGCAGCTCCGGCAAGCGGTTGCTCCAGAGGCTGGCCCATTTCGCTGCCGGCAGCTGGCTGCTGTTGTAGATCACAAACAGCAAGGGGATCGTTGCCATGATGGCGACGATCCCCGCGCTGGAGCCTAACGACCCTACTTTGACTCTGGTTTTGCTCATGGGGGCGACACGTTACGGCATCCCCACCGCTTCGATCAAGTCCAACGTGGCGCTGCGCTCCGAGCCCAGTTTTGACATCGGCACATCCGCTACCTTATAGCTGCCCGCTGCGGGAATTTGAGGCGCGGCGGCGACACCGGGGCGAGTGGGGTATTCGCGGTTAACCTCGGCAAAAACCCGCTGCCCCTCGTCAGAGATCAGAAACTCAACCAGCTTCTGGGCCAGTGCTGGCTTCTTGCTGTATTTGCTCACCGCAATGCCGGCCACATTCCAGGCCACGCCCATGCCGCTTTGATCAGGCAGCACAATGGCGATGGGGGCATCGGGGTGCTTGTCCAGATGGCGGTAGATGTAATAGTGGTTCACCAGGCCGATATCTTTCTCGCCGGAGGCCACCGCGTTAACGATCTTGCTGTGCTTGTTGAAGACCTGGGTGCCCACGTTGGCCTTCATCCCCTGGAGCCAGGCTTTGGTCTGCTCCTTGCCGGCCATCTCCATGTAAACCGTCACCCCGGCGATAAAGCTCTCGTTGGCGCTGTGGGTAATGGCCAGGCGGTTTTTGAGGCGGGGGTCGGCCAGATCGAAAACCGACTTCGCCCAGCTCATGTCTTTGTTGGTATTGACCACCAGCACCCTGGCTCTGGCCGATAACCCAACCCAGCTGTTGTCGGTGGCCTTCAGGTTGGCGGGAATCACCGCCAGGCTTGCCGCCGGCAGGGGGGCGAACAGGCCGAGATCACTGCCGATTTGCAGATTACCGGCGTCATTGCTGATAAACAGATCCGCCTGAGTGCGTGGCCCTTCCACCCGCAACTTGTTCAGCAGCGCCGTGGATTTGCCACTGTGAATAACCACATCGATCCCCGTTTTCTTGCTAAAAGCCTCAAACACCGGCTTAACGAACTTATCACTGCGACCGGAGTAGACCACCAGTGGGTCTGAGGCCAGAGCGGGAATGGAAAAGAGAGATAACGTGGCGGCAAACAGCGCAGACAGAGCGCCGAGGACTCTTTTGCTGGTCATGGTTCAAATCCTGTGAGTTGAGTATCGGTGAATCGTGAAAACAATGATAATCATTCTCATTTAGGAATGCAATACCTTGGTGGCAATGGGATATTGAGTTTGTGAGGCGAGTAGAAGCTAAAAAGCCAGGGCGAGTGCCCTGGCTTTTTGGTGGTGCTTACTGCCTGGTTAAGGAATGGTGATAGTGATGTCGGTGGTGGTATTCAGTGCGCGGAGGGTGACTGTGGCTGAATCGCCGGATATACCTCCCGACACAGTGATTCGTACTGTTCCCCAGCCATCACTTCCTGTAACTACGTACCCTGATGCTGGGTCGGTAGGGCTGCCAACTTGTACTGTAATGCCCGAACCAGCCGCTGGCGCGAGTGTAACGCTGGCTCTCACGTTCCAAAATGGAACAGCAATTTCGTCCCCTCCATCGCGCAGTTCGAATGGAATGTCGGTTACCCCGTTTCTTCCAATTGAGTCTACATCTGGTGTGATAGAGCCATCAGTAACGACGCCAAAGCAGAAGCTATTGCTGATGGTTGATACGGACTCGTTAACGTAGGCAGCAAGAATAACGCGAGCAGAACCTGTGGGGGTAACGCGGGTATCCAGAGAGCTGTTGGTGCAGCCAGTATTGACAGTATTAACGTTTGCTGGATAAGTAATTCTGAAGTGTGCAACACCGTTGACGGTAGTCGCCACACCCGCTGAGAGAGTACTGCTGTTTGTTGTGGCTGTGGTTCCTCCGTCAAGCGTGGTAGCGGATGTTGTTCCTCCTTGGGATTCTCCAGCGATCTGGGCCCCTAGAAGCGATGCGCCAACGACATAGTTGGTCTCGCCCGAGGCGTATGAAGGCGTGGTGCCCGAAGGACTAGGGTAAACATTTTGATAGGCCGCTGTGACGGGGAGTGTTGTATTGCCGATGGTCGTGTCAGCAACTAATCGGTATTTGTCTTGTTCATCGGCTAGCCCGGAGTCAATGCCGGCCAGCACCATATCGCCGGCTTCGATTTGCCTGTATGCGTTGTTTCGAACAACGGAGACGGTATCGAATGTGACAGCGGCCCCGGTAGAATCCGTGGGATCTATGTCTGTCAGTACAGCACCGGCAATGCTGTCGTTGGGTGATTAAATGGTGCCTTGAGCAATGATGGTGTCCATTATCGACAGGTAAACAGGGGTGCCATCTGCGACGGGATGGCCTTCAGCGTCCTGAACCAACGCACTGACTTGGCGGCGGTAGACACCGTCGTTATCGTGTTGAATAGCTTCCAGGTGAGGGTATGTAATCACGACTGTGTGAGGTGGATTGGTGGTAACGAGCGCAGAGGCATCCCCATCGCTACCGCTTGTTGAATTTGTTGTGGTATCAGGGGTCCTCGATGGGGCATCACTGCCGCCGCACCCGGCCAGAGTCGCCGCCAGCCCCGTTGCCAATACAAGTTTTAACGCTTTACTGCTGTTGCCCATTCGGGAATCCTCCGCGTGATGATATGTCCTTGCCACGGCCGTCAGGTTTGACGTCCAATGTCGTTTTTACAGTGTCGGTTTGTGGCCGTATTTCATGAGTGCAGGCTAACACAGCTTGCGCCGCCGCTGTGGCCGCTCATAGTATCAACTTGTATTTCATCTTTGCTAGTGTGGGGGGTGTGATAAAACCCTGGGTTTGTCTGGATAGGAGAGGTTTGTGATGGAGTTGGATCATATTTGTCACGCGGTCAGAAAGATTGATGCCGCAAGTAGTGTGTTGACCCGGTTTCTGGGTTATCAGCCCAAAACAGAGAAGGTGGAAAATACCCGCCAGCAGGTGGTGGTGCAGTTTTTCAGCAAACCGGGGGCGCTGGATATCAAGCTGATTGAGCCCAGTAACCGGGACTCGCCGCTGGTGGCTTTTTTGAAAAAGGGTGAGGGGCTGCACCATCTGGGTTACAAGGTGGATGATGTGAGCGAGAGCCTTGAAACGTTGAAGGCGCAGGGGGCGAGGATTACCGCAGAGCCTCAGCCCGGCGAGGCGTTTGATGAGGAGCTGATTGCCTTTGCCTATCTCGGCAGTGGTTTGAGTGTCGAGTTGATCGATACCGACAAGCGACGAAACCTGATCGGCTGAACAGAAAAAGCCCGCGGTTGCGGGCTTTCTTTTAACACTGGTAGCACTAACTTTTGCCCCTTAACTTACTTGGCGGATGCTCCGGTCAGTTTCACTTCCACTTTCTCGTGATCGGCCAGGCCGGCGTAGTACTCGCGCAGGATTTTTAATACCTCTGGACGAGAGAACTCGGCGGGCACTTCATCACCTTCTGAAAGCATTTTGCGCAGTTTTGAGCCCGACAGCAGCAAGCGGTCGCTGGCATCGTGCGGGCAGGTTTTCATGGAGGCCATGCCGCCGCACTTGTAGCAGAAGAAGGTCCAGTCGATCTTCAGGGGCTGGGTCTCCAGCGCATCGGCGGGGATTTCGTCGAAGATATGGTGGGCATCGAAGGGGCCGTAGTAGTCGCCCACGCCGGCGTGGTCACGCCCTACAATCAGGTGCGAGCAGCCGTAGTTCTGGCGGAACAGGGCGTGGAGCAGCGCCTCGCGCGGGCCGGCGTAGCGCATGTCCAGCGGGTAGCCGGACTGCACCACGGTGTCGTCGACGAAGTAGTTCTCCACCAGCGCATTGATGGCATCAACGCGCACTTCAGAGGGGATATCGCCGGGCTTGAGTTTGCCCAGCAGTGAGTGAATCATCACGCCGTCGCAGATTTCGATGGCAATTTTCACCAGGTACTCGTGTGAGCGGTGCAGCGGGTTGCGGGTCTGGAAGGCGACAACCGTGTTCCAGCCCTTCTCTTCGAACAGCGTGCGTGTTTCGGCTGGTGTCATGTAGATATCGCCGAAATCAACGGGGAAACGGCCTTGTGACAGCACCTTGATGGGGCCAGCCAGGTTGATATCGCCTTGCTCCATCACCATTTTGACGCCAGGGTGGTCGGTGTCGGTGGTCTTGTAGACCATCATGCATTCGTGGGCTTTATCGATGCTGTACTTCTCGGTCACCGTCATGGTGGCCATGATTTCGCCGCTTTCGCCATCGACCAGGGCAATCTCTTCCCCCAGGGTCAGTTTGTCCGCGCTGGCAGTGTCGGTGGAGAGTGTCACTGGGATGGGCCAGAACAGGCCGTTGGCCAGTTTCATGCCGTCGCAGACACCTTGCCAGTCCGTGTGGGTCATGAAGCCGTCCAGCGGGGTGAAACCGCCGATGCCCATCATGATGATGTCGCCTGCTTCGCGGGAGCTGACGGTGATTTTGGGCAGCGTCTCGGCGCGTGCCTTCTCTGCGGCGAGCGCATCACCTTCCAGTAACAGCGGTTTCAGTTCCCCTCCACCGTGGGGGCGGACCAGTTTCGACATGGATGTTTCTCCCTGAGAATTTAAGTTTGACCTGTATCTACTCTGAAGGTACGGATTCAGGTTTGATAATGGCTGCTGCGGTGCAGGAAATCGAGCGTGCGGCGGATTATAGCGTGAACGGCGGGGCATCCAGAAATAAGGAGGGCGTATTAGCTTATTCTTTCCTGCTCTAAACAGCCCCTTCCCGAATAAATATTTACTGTGCCCTACCGATATATCCCTCGATCTGTTTTCGGGTAACGCCGCAGCGAGGAGCCATCAGAAATCATGGATGCAAACGATAAAATTCAAGCCCAGATGCAAGTGCTGAAAGATAAATTTGTGGCGGGTTTGCCCGATCGCCTGGTGCGGTTGAATCAGGCGTTTGCCGGCTGGCAGCGGTCCGGCGATGGCGAGCAGCTGGGGGCATTTCACCGTCTGGCCCACAGTCTGACGGGGGCCGGGGCGACGTTTGGGTGCGGTGAGGTATCGCAGGCGGCGCGCGAGCTGGAGGTCTATCTCAAGGCCCTGGCGGTGCCGGGCGTGGCGCAGCAGACGGCTGATTTGAATCACATCAACGGCCTGTTGGCAGCCGTCGCCAAGGCGGCGCAACAAGCCGGGGAAGGTGAGGTGCAGCTACCTGCCAGCGAGCCTGATCGTCTGCTCTA
>JALTMR010000199.1 GCA_027001525.1 Gammaproteobacteria bacterium | reverse complement strand
TACTCCGACGAAGAGACACGAAACTACATGATGGGCATGCACAACCGCGCCCTCTCCCAGTCCGATGTATTGACCAGCATGATCGACCTGAGCGGCAAGAAGATGCTCATGGACGTGGGCTGTGGCCCCTCGACCTTCGCTGTTAAATTCTGCGAGAAATATGACGGCCTCAACGCCGTGGCCATGGACAGGGCACAGAACCTGAAAATCGCCCAGGAGATCGTCGATATGTACGACATGAACGACCGCGTTGAACTTCGCCCCGGCGACTACAACACCGACGACCTCGGCAGCGAAAATGACGCCATGCTGCTCTCCTCCATGACCAACCAGGAGTCACCGGAGAACATAAAAAAGCTGCTGAAAAAGTGTTACGACTCCATGAACAGCGACGGCGTCATCATGATTCAGGAGCAGCTGCTGCACGCCGACAAAAAGGGGCCGGAACTGGCGGCGCTCATTGGCGTCAACCAGATCATCAACACCGTGGGGGGTTCGTCCTACTCCACCACCGAAATGGAGGCGATTCTGGCCGAGGTTGGCTTCGTCGATATCAAATCGGAACAGATGGCCCCACCCAGCCCGTTCATTATGGTGACAGGGTACAAACGCTAACAGATGGCACTCGTCAAAAAACCGCGTAGAGGAGATGCTCCCCTACGCGGTTTTTTACGCCGAAAGAAAATGTTTACTGGACAACGAGATCGGTAAAGTAGAGCTCCTGCACCCCTGACGGATGGCTGTGGCCTTCGGCATCTTCCACCCGGCCTGCGTTGGAAATACCGGCGTATTTATCCAACACCTCCTGCACAGCCAACAGCACTTCGTGCTGAATTTCGGTACGCTTTTTGACATCGTGCATCACGCTGACCGATTGATCAGAGAGCAGCAACAAAATGGCATTGCGAATAGGGGCCGAGTGCTTTTCCAGTGCGGCAATCACGGCGGTGTCGTAGGTCATCACCTGGATGGCGGCCTGCATAAAACGCAAACGGTCCCCATCACGCAGATTGACGACAAATGGCGGGTTGAGTGGATAGTAGTTATGGGCACCATTCACTGCCCCCCCTCCGCCACCACCACCGCCTGAGGCGGCCGCAGCGCTGCTCCATATCAGTATTGCTATGGCGATGAATTGTTTCATGCGCTTGCCTTCTGTCTAGATGAGTTAACGAGTGTCACCTACCTCTTCGGCAGCGACCGGGGATTAGTTAAGCGCCCCGCCCGGAAAGGGGCGGGACTATAAGCGCCGATCCAGGCGACGGTAGGAGATGGCTTCGCTCAGATGGGCTACCGATATCGCCTCGCTGTCGGCCAGGTCAGAGATAGTTCGCGCCACCTTCAATATGCGGTGAAAGGCCCTTGCCGACAGGCCCAGCTTCTCTATGGCCTGCCCAATCAAACGACGCCCCTCATCATCCAGGGGGCAGAACTGCTCCACCTCCGGGCCGCTTAGCTGGTGGTTGGGCTTATTCGCCCGGCGCAGCTGTACCAACCGCACCTGACTCACCCGGGCTTTAACCGTGGCGCTGTTTTCTGCCTCTCCCGCATCCGGCTCGATCAATACCTCCCGCGGCAACAGGGGGACTTCGATGTGCATATCGATGCGATCAAGGATCGGGCCCGATATCTTTGCGCGATAGCGCTGCACCTGCTCAGTGGTGCAGCGGCAACGCCCATTGGCCGCCCCCAGGTGTCCGCACGGACAAGGGTTCATTGCCGCCACCAGTTGAAACTGGGCGGGAAACTCGGCCTGCCTGGCGGCCCGGGAGATGGTGACCTTGCCCGACTCCAGTGGCCCGCGCATCACCTCCAGCACCTTACGATCAAATTCCGGCAGCTCATCGAGAAACAGCACCCCGCGGTGGGCCAGTGATATTTCACCCGGTTTTGGAATGCTCCCCCCACCCACCAGCGCCACGGCTGAAGCCGTGTGGTGAGGCGAGCGAAATGGGCGCCGCTGCCAATGCTCCACGTTGAATCCCGCCGGACTGATCGACAGCACCGCCGCACTCTCCAGCGCCTCCTCCTCGCTCATGGGAGGCAAAATGCCGGGCAGGCGACTGGCGAGCATGGTTTTTCCTGTCCCGGGGGGGCCCACCAACAGCAGCGAATGCCCGCCGGCCGCAGCAATTTCCAGCGCCCGCCGGGCATGGGGCTGACCGCGCACGTCAGCCAGATCGGGCATGGTCTCAGCACCTCGTCGTACCAGCCTGGCAACATGGCCATCCATTATCTTCACCCCATTAAAATGGGCACAGATATCGAGCAGGTGTGTCGCCCCCAGCACCGTGGCCCCGGCTGCCAGGCTGGCCTCATCCGCATTAGCCCCGGGCAGCACCAGTGCCCGACCCGCCCTGTGGCACTGCAAGGCAACCGGCAAGGTACCGGCAATGGCGCGCAGCTGGCCACCCAGTGCCAGCTCCCCGACAAATTCGTACTGGTTTAACTTGTTGACGGGAATCTGGCCCGAAGCGGCCAGAATGCCGATGGCAATGGGGAGATCAAAACGCCCGCCGTCTTTGGGCAGGTCGGCGGGGGCTAGGTTGATGGTAATGCGACGGGCAGGAAAATCGAACTGGCTATTGAGCAGTGCACCACGGACGCGATCCTTGCTCTCTTTGACGGCCGTCTCGGGCAGCCCCACAATGGAGAGGCCCGGCAACCCATTGGCCAGGTGTACTTCAACGGTGACCAGCGGAGCATCGATCCCCGCACCCGCTCGACTGTAGACAACGGCTAATGACATATCGAATCCTTTCGAAATTCACTCTCAATCCTTGAGATTTACCACTGAAGAAAACGCGCCTGGGAAACCAGTGCCAGGCCGTACAGGCGACCTAAGATCCCCCAGAGTCCTTATTGTTTTGCTCCATATTGGCCACCTGTTTGGCCAATTCATCCAATTTGGTGCGCGTCCGTTCCAACAGCGCGGTCTGCACCTCAAACTCCTCTCGTGTGACCAGATTCATGCGATTGAAAGCGCTTTGCAACACCGCATGAAAATTCTTCTCCATGTCTGACTGCAGGTCTTTAAGACCACCAGGGACGCTGTCTGCCAGCTTCTTTGCCAAATCGTCCAGAATTTTTGGATCCATCACTCTCTCCAGCCTCATTCGTTAAGATGAGACCAAGTTTACGTTATTTCACCCACCTTGTGGCATAGCGCCATAGTGCACCAAAAAAGTGCTTATAGTTTGCATCTAAATCCCAAAACAGTGCACTGCACCACCCTCCCCCTCTTCAGTTTTCTATAACCTCCTGAAAAACCAAATATTTAACAATTGGCACAACTAATGCTTTTTTGGGGCCACGAGTCGATTTAATTTGTGCGAGTGTGAGGCATTGCCCCAACAAAGCACTTTCTGGAGGAGTAAACAATGAAACTGGTCACCGCAATCATCAAGCCATTCAAGCTGGATGATGTCCGCGAAGCCCTCTCTGAAATCGGGGTTCAAGGCATCACCGTGACGGAAGTTAAAGGGTTCGGACGCCAAAAAGGCCATACCGAGCTGTATCGCGGCGCGGAGTACGTCGTGGATTTTCTACCCAAGGTAAAACTGGACGTTGCCGTTGCAGAGGATCTCATCGATCAAGTCATCGAAGCGATCACCAAGTCAGCCAATACCGGCAAGATCGGCGATGGCAAAATTTTTGTGTTCCCAATTGAACAGGCGATCCGGATCCGCACAGGCGAAACCGGCACCGAAGCTCTTTAAAATTCAGGAGACCCGGAATAATGGAAAGCAATATATTTCAACTGCAATACGCCATGGACACCTTTTACTTTCTGGTGTGTGGCGCACTCGTGATGTGGATGGCCGCGGGCTTCTCCATGCTGGAAGCGGGCCTGGTTCGCTCCAAAAACACAACAGAAATTCTGACCAAAAACGTGGCGCTGTTCGCCATCGCCTGCACCATGTATCTGGTCTGTGGCTACGCCATCATGTACGACAGCACCTGGTTCCTCTCCGGCATTGCCGGCGGCGAGTCTCTGGTAGCTGACGCGCTGGCTTCCTCAGCTGAGGAGGGGTTTGAAGGGGGCGCCGTCTACTCCGGCGCATCTGACTTTTTCTTTCAGGTGGTGTTCGTGGCAACAGCCATGTCCATCGTCTCCGGTGCGGTTGCCGAGCGCATGAAGCTGTGGGCATTCCTGGCTTTCGCCGTGGTCATGACCGGCTTTATCTATCCCATGGAAGGCATGTGGACCTGGGGCGGTCAGGATGTATTCGGCCTCTACAACCTGGGTGACCTCGGCTTCCTCGATTTTGCAGGTTCCGGCATTGTTCACATGGCAGGTGCTGCAGCGGCGCTGGCCGGTGTGCTGGTCCTTGGTCCTCGTAAAGGCAAATACGGCCCCAACGGCGAAGTCCACCCCATCCCTGGTGCCAACATGCCTTTAGTGGCGCTGGGTACTTTCATCCTGTGGATGGGCTGGTTCGGTTTCAACGGCGGTTCTGTACTGAAATTGGGCGATATCAGCAACGCTAACGCGGTTGCCATGGTCTTCCTTAACACCAATGCAGCAGCAGCCGGTGGCGTCATTGCCGCCTTGATCGCCGCTCGCCTGCTGTTCGGCAAGGCGGATCTGACCATGGCCTGTAACGGCGCACTGGCTGGCCTGGTTGCTATTACTGCCGGACCGGATACCCCAACACCGCTGATGGCCACCATCATCGGCGCCGTGGGCGGTACCCTCGTGGTTTTCTCCATCGTCGGGCTCGACAAGCTGAAGATCGACGATCCTGTCGGTGCCATCTCTGTCCACGGCGTTGTGGGCATCTGGGGTCTGCTGGCTGTACCGCTGACCAACAGCGATGCCAGCTTTGTGGGCCAGATCGCCGGCGGCCTGACTATTTTCGTCTGGGTATTCGGTGTCAGTCTGGCCGTCTGGTTAGCGCTGAAGGCCATTATGGGCATTCGCGTTAGCGAAGAGGAAGAGTACGACGGTGTCGACCTCTCCGAGTGCGGCCTGGAAGCCTACCCCGAGTTCAATCGCGGTAACAAGTAAGCTCACGGCACTGCGACAGACGCAGCACCCGTAACAAGCGCCCGGCTCCGTCCGGGCGTTTTTTTGTCCGCCAACGGCACAATTTCTTCACAAATTGGCAACACCCCCCGTAAACTGCTCCGACCATTTTCGAGTAGCCCTCATGCCCACACTTACACTCCAGCAACTGCGTTGCCGCCATATTGGCCCCATCGATTTAACCGTCCGGCCCGGCGAATGCGTCGCCGTTGGAGGGGCCTCCGGTTCGGGCAAATCGTTGCTGCTACGTGCCATCGCCGACCTCGACCCGCACAGCGGCGAGGTGCTGCTGGACAAGCGATCCCAATCAGCCACACCCGCGCCACGCTGGCGCCAGCTGGTGGGCCTGCTGCCGGCAGAGAGCCAGTGGTGGTTCGATGTGGTCGGACCCCATTTCAAGGCAACTGACAACGACTATCTGCAACGACTGGGTTTTGAGGACGATGTACTGAACTGGGAAATCGCCCGCCTCTCCAGCGGCGAGAAACAGCGCCTGGCACTGTTGCGGCTGCTCAGTTACCGACCCGATGCGCTGCTGCTGGACGAGGCCAGCGCCAATCTCGACCATGAGAACACGCTCCGCGTCGAGGCACTGATTCAACACTACCGCCAGCATCAGCAGGCCCCGGTGTTGTGGATCAGCCACGATCCGCAGCAGGCACAGCGCATCGCCCAACGCCGCTTTGCCTTGCTGAACGGACAGCTGACACCCTAGTGCCCTTTTTTGTCGCGTCAGTTGGTCTGCCAGTTCTCATGGCAAGGCGCGGCGACACGACAAAAAGAGGCTGACAATGTACCTGGAGCCCCCGCAATGAATATCATCTCCCTCAGCTGGTTCGACATCACCGTGGCCACCCTGCTTATTCTGGCCCTCGCCGCCCTCTCCCTGCACCAGCAACTCAAGCT
>JALTMR010000198.1 GCA_027001525.1 Gammaproteobacteria bacterium | reverse complement strand
CGGCAGTGGCATCGCCGCCGACATCCAGCCAAACCTGTTTGAAGCTTTTGTCACCAGCCGCACCCAGGGCACCGGCCTGGGTCTGGCGGTGGCGAAACGCGTGATTGATGCTCACCAGGGTGAGATCTCTTTCGAGACGCAAGCCGGGCAGGGCACCACCTTTCTGATCTATCTCCCTCGAACAGACACGGCCTCGGGCCGCTCTGACCATCAGCAAGAGGCGCTGCTATGAGTGAAGCAAAAGTTCTAGTGGTTGAAGACGACAGCGCCCTGCGTGAAGCGTTGTGCGATACGCTGGAGATGGCCGGTTACCAGGTCGCCTCCGCCGCAGATGGTGGCGCGGCGCTGAAACAGGTGGAGCTGGAAGAGGTCGGCATGGTGGTCAGCGATGTCCACATGAAACCGATGGACGGGCACCACCTGTTGCACCAGCTGCGTGAGCGCTATCCCAACCTCCCCGTTGTTCTGATGACCGCCTACGGCAACGTGGAAAATGCGGTGAAATCCATGCGCGATGGTGCGGCGGACTACCTGGTCAAGCCCTTCGAGGGCGAAGTGCTGATCAACATGGTCAACCGCTACATCAGCCAGACAGACACCAACCCCGATCTGATTGCCGAGGATTCCAAAACCATTGAGCTGGCCGCCCTGGCGGAGCGGGTGGCGGCCAGCGACGCCACGGTAATGATCAGCGGCGAAAGTGGCACGGGCAAAGAGGTCTTTGCCCGCCATATCCACCGCTGCTCCGCCCGGGCCGACAAACCCTTTGTGGCCATCAACTGCGCCGCCATTCCGGAAAACATGCTGGAAGCGGTGCTGTTCGGTTACGAAAAAGGCGCTTACACCGGGGCCATCAGCGCCAGCGCCGGCAAATTTGAACAGGCCCAGGGGGGCACGCTGCTGCTGGACGAAATCTCCGAGATGGATCTTACCCTGCAGGCCAAGCTGCTGCGCGTGGTGCAGGAGCGCGAAGTGGAGCGGCTGGGTGGCAAGAAGATTATTCCGCTGGATGTGCGGGTGCTGGCCACCACCAACCGCAATCTGCGCACCCAGGTGGCTGAGGGCAAGTTTCGTGAAGACCTCTACTACCGTCTCAACGTCTTTCCCCTGCATCTGCCCGCGCTGCGGGACCGGCCGGCGGATGTGGTGTCACTGGCACGGGTCTTTGTCCAGCGCCACCTGCGCCCCGGCGAGGCGCAGCCGCTGATCGACGACGAGGCCCTGGCCAAGCTGAGCACCTACCCGTGGCCCGGCAATGTGCGCGAGCTGGAGAATGTGATTCAGCGGGCCTTGATTCTGCGTCAGGGGGATCGCGTCCGCGCCAATGACATCCATTTTGAAGCCGACGCCTACGTGCCGGGCAGGCAGAGCATCGCCCCCGCCGTTGCAACTGATGTGGCGGGGCAGGACCTTAGCGGCGATCTGAAAGTGCGGGAGTACCAGCTCATTGTGGATGCGTTGAACGAGTGCGGCAGCCGCAAGGGGGCGGCCGAAAAGCTGGGCATCAGCCCGCGAACCTTGCGTTACAAACTGGCCAGGATGCGCGACAGCGGCATCCATATTCCCGGCAGCGGCGATCTGGACTAAGTGGAGGTGAACCATGAGTGACATGAGTATTAATCAGGTGCTGGCGCAGATGCGCGTCTTGAGCGCTCAAGCCCAGGCCCCTGTGCAACAGGCCCCGGCGGCCACCGATGTTACCGATGCCACCCGGGCGGCGGAGGGGGTGGACTTTTCCAGTCTGCTGAAAAACTCCATCAACGCGGTTAACGATGTGCAGAAGGCATCCGGCGCACTGAAGAAAGAGTTCGAGCTGGGCAGTTCAAACGTCAGCATGGTGGACATCGCCATCGCCTCAGAGAAATCAAAAGTCGCCTTTACCGCCATGACGCAGGTGAGAAACAAGCTGGTGCAGGCGTACAAAGACGTCATGAGCATGCCTATTTAAGCGCACCGCACGGGTAAGGGAAGTAAAGGCATATGGCAGCAGCACCGGAAAATAACTTGATGGCCTCCATGGCCGGCATCGGCAAACTGCCCATCGTGCGGCAGGTGGGGTTGATGATCGCCTTCGCCGCTGCGGTGGCGATCGGTCTGGCGATTGTGTTGTGGTCGCAGGAGCCCAACTACCGCATGTTGTACGGCAGCCTCTCCAGTCAGGAGGTGATGGAGATCACCACCGAGCTGGACAAAAACGGCATCCAGTACCAGCTGAACGAGTTGACCGGGGCCATCATGGTGCCGGCCGACCGGGTGCACGAAGCCCGCCTCAAACTGGCCGGTCTGGGCTTGCCCAAAGGCCAGGGGGTGGGCTACGAGTTGCTGGAGAAGGATCAGGGCTTCTCTACCAGTCAGTTTATTGAATCGGCTCGCTATCAGCGTGCCATCGAGGGGGAGCTGGCGCGCACCATCTCGGCGCTCAACAGCGTTCAGAGTGCACGGGTACACCTGGCGCTGCCGAAACAGTCCGCCTTCGTCCGGGCACGCAAAAAGCCCAGCGCCTCCGTCATGCTCAATCTCTATCAGGGGCGGGTTATGAGCGCGGCGCAGGCTTCTTCGATCGCCCATATTGTCGCCTCCAGCATTCCGAATCTGGAGATAGAAGATGTCACCGTGGTGGATCAGAACGGCCGCCTCCTCAGCACCCCCGAGACGGCTGACGAGATGCGCTATACCGCTACCCAGTTTGATTACCGCAAGAAACTTGAGAGCTACTACATCAAACGGATCGAAACCATTCTCGGCCCCCTGGTGGGGGGGGACAAGGTGCGGGCTCAGGTGGTGGCCGAGCTGGACTTTACCGTGGTTGAACAGACGCAGGAGAGCTACAACCCGGATGTCTCCATGATTCGCAGCGAGCAGAGCGTGGAAGAGGTACGCGGGGAGGGCAGCGGCGGAGGCATTCCGGGTACCCTCAGCAATCAACCGCCGGGCGCAGGCAATACCGTCGGTGAACAGGCCGCCGAGAAGGCGGGCAGCCAAAACAGCAGCCGCCGCAGCGTACGCAACTACGAACTGGACAAAACCATCAGCCACACCCGCAAGCCCACGGGTTCACTGCGTCGTCTCTCCGCCGCGGTGGTGGTGGATGAGCGTCGCGTGGTGGCCGAAGATGGCACCGTCTCCAGCGAGCCTCTCTCTGACGCCGAGATGGAACGCATCAACGCCCTGGTGCGCGAGGCCATCGGGTTTAGCACCGAGCGCGGTGATACCGTTCACATCGTCAACGCCCCCTTCCAGGCGGCCCCCGAAATGGAACCGCTGCCCGAGCCCGGCCTGCTGGAGCAGCCCTGGATCTGGGACGTGGCGAAACAGGCCGCCGGCCTGGCCGTACTGGCGTTTCTCGTCTTTGGCGTCTTGCGGCCGGTGCTGAGGAACCTGGCGGAAAAGGGCCGGCAGGCCCCCGTGGCCGTCGGGCCTGACGGCCAGGTATTGCTGGAGGATATGGCCCCGGATGCGGTGAGCATCGGTGCTGATGGCAGCGCCACGCCCCAGCTCGCCGGCCCCAGCCCCTCTCAGCAGCAGTATGAAAATCAGCTGACAGTAGCAAAAGGGATGGCCACGCAAGACCCGGCAGTGGTGGCCCAGGTGGTGAAACAGTGGGTGGACAGAGATGGCTGAGGAAGAAGCTGAAGCAAATGTGATGGAAAAAATGAGCGGCTCGGAGCGGGCCGCCATCTTTCTCATGAGTCTGGGGGAGGAGGCCGCCGCCGAGGTGCTCAAACTGCTGGGGCCGAAAGAGGTACAGAAAGTCGGCGCCGCCATGGCCACCATCACCAACGTCTCCAAAGATGCCATGTACGGCGTGATGGCCGAATTCTCACTGGAGGTGGAGGGCCAGGCCGGCCTGGGTGGCTCGGAAGATTATATTCGCAACGTGCTGGTGCAGGCGCTGGGGGAGGACAAGGCCGGCAGCGTCATCGACCGCATCCTCTTCGGTCGCTCCTCCAAGGGGCTGGAGGCGTTGAAGTGGATGGAGCCCAAGGCGGTCTCGGAGCTGATCCGGCGGGAGCACCCGCAGATCATCGCCATCGTCCTCTCCTATCTGGATGGGGACCAGGCCGCCGAAATTCTCACCCTGCTGCCGGAACGCACCCGCTCCGACATCGTGATGCGCATCGCCTCGCTGGAGGGCATTCAGCCCGATGCTCTGAACGAACTGGACGCCATTCTGGAAAAACAGTTTACCGGCAACAATGCGGTGAAATCCTCCAGCGTGGGTGGTGAGAAAACTGCGGCCAACATCCTCAACTTCATGGACTCCTCCATGGAGAGCGAGATTCTCGAAGAGGTGAAGGAGAGCGATGGCGAATTGGGTCAGGCGCTGGAAGATTTGATGTTTGTGTTCGACAACATCGTCGAGATTGATGATCGCGGCATTCAGGCGCTGATGCGTGAAGTCTCCTCCGAAACCCTGGTGCTGGCGCTGAAAGCGGCTGACGAGACGCTGAAAGAGAAGATATTCAGAAACATGTCCAAACGCGCGGCTGAAATGCTGCGTGATGATCTTGAGGCGCGGGGGCCTGTCAAACTCAGCGAAGTGGAAGGCGCACAGAAAGAGATTTTGACAGTGGCCAGACGAATGATGGAGAGCGGCGAGCTGGTGATTGGCGGTAAGGGGGGTGAGGAGTATGTCTAAAATTCTCTCCGGTGCCGAGTTCGATGCCCTTGCCTGGAATCAGCCGCAGCTGCATGGCGAATCACCGGCGCAGGTCGTTGCGGAACAGACGCAAGAGCCCGCCCCGCCAGAGATCGACGAAGAGGCGCTGAACCGCATCAAACAGCAGGCCTATGACGAGGGCCTGGCGCTGGGTAAACAGGAGGGGCTGAACGCCAGCCGGGAGGTGGTCAGCCAGAACATCGCCCTGTTGCAGCAGCTCTGCACGGCGCTGGATCAGCCACTGGCGCAGCTCGACGAGCGGGTGGAGCAGGAGCTGTTGCAACTCACCGTCGCCATCGCCAAGCAGATCGTCCGGCGTGAGCTGAAAACCGACCCCGGCCAGGTGGTGGCCGTCATGCGTGAAGCCCTGGGGCAACTGCCCAGCGGGGCGCTCTACACGCGGATTTTTCTCCACCCGGAAGATGCCGAGTTCGTCAAGTCGGCCCTCTCGCTGGAGGGCAACCAGAGCATGGAGATCAAGGAGGATCCCACCCTGGCCCGGGGCGGCTGCAAGGTGGAGACCGATACCTCCCAGATCGACGCCAGCATGGAGAGTCGCATCGCCGAAATTGCCGCAGAAGTGTTAGGGGGTGAACGCCGTGACGACGCCATCAGTGGCTGAACAGTACGCCAGCGAACGGGCCGGGCGCTGGTCCAACTACCTGGCCCAGCGCCGCAGTCGCCTGCAGGCGCGCATTCCGCTGAAAGTGAGCGGCAAACTCAAACGCATGGTGGGGTTGACGCTGGAGGCGGTGGGCGTACAGGCCCCCATCGGCGGGCGCTGCCAGATCGTCTCCCCCGGCGGCCAGCCCATTGAGGCGGAGGTCGTGGGGTTTGCTGGTGACCGAACCTTTTTAATGCCCACCGGTGCCGTGCACGGGCTGGTGCCCAACGCGCGCGTGGTGCCCATGCAGGGTGGGGCCGCTGCCCCCGTGGGAGATGAGTTGCTAGGACGGGTTCTGGATGGCGCAGGACGGCCACTGGATGGCAAGGGAGAGCTACTGACACGGACGTCCTATTCGCTTGAGGGGCGTTACATCAACCCCCTCGAACGTCACCCCATCGACCATCCGCTGGATGTCGGTGTGGGGGCGATTAACGCCCTGTTTACGGTGGGGCGGGGCCAGCGCATGGGGTTGTTTGCCGGCAGTGGCGTGGGCAAGAGTGTGCTGCTGGGCATGATGACGCGCTACACCGAAGCCGATGTGGTGGTGGTGGGCCTGATCGGAGAGCGGGGCCGGGAGGTCAAGGAGTTCATCGAAAACATTCTGGGTGAAGCG
>JALTMR010000197.1 GCA_027001525.1 Gammaproteobacteria bacterium | reverse complement strand
GCCTGCAGATCCAGGCGGGCCTGTTTGCCCACTTCTTTCAGATTCTCTCCGCCTTTACCGATAACAATGGCCTTTTGTCCCTGACGCTCGACCCAGATCACAGCGCCAATATGGGCGACTCCGGCCTTCTCCTCGAATGACTCGATCTCCACCGTCATGGCGTAGGGCAACTCCTGCCCCAGGCGACGCATCAGTTTTTCACGCACAATTTCTGCCGCCATAAAGCGCATGCTGCGATCGGTCACCTGGTCTTCGGGAAAGAAAGGGGCGTTGTACGGCAGCAAGGATTGAACCTCCTGCTCCAGCGCCTCCACATTGTCGCCCTGGCGGGCAGAGAGGGGAATAATCGCCTTGAACTCCCCCAGCGCCGACAACGTGGCCATGTGGGCCAGCAGTGCTTCTTTTTCGATCTTGTCTATTTTGTTGATGGCCAGTAATACCGGGGCGTTGACACTCTCAAGCCGCTTCAATACCCACTGATCCTCTTCAGTCCACTTCAATCCGTCCACAACGAAGACCACAATGTCTACATCATTCAACGCATCACCCACAGCGCGATTCAGGTAGCGGTTCATCGCTTTTTTTGCACCAAGGTGCAGACCGGGCGTATCCAGGTAGACCGCCTGATACGCCGGCGTGGTTTTAATGCCCAGGATGCGGTGCCGCGTGGTCTGGGGACGACGCGAAGTGATGCTGATTTTCTGGCCCAGAATGTGGTTCAACAGCGTCGACTTGCCCACATTGGGGCGACCGACAATCGCAGCATAACCGCAGCGATATTTTTCATCTTTCTCTAGTTCATTCATAACGTTCCAGCTATTTTTTGACCGGGGGTGCGGCCATGAGTAATTTCAATGCCCTTTTCGCCGCCTGCTGCTCGGCCTTGCGGCGACCGCCCCCCTGGCCCTGCACCGCAACCTCCAGCCCCTGGGCACAGCACTCCACCTGAAAGACCTGCTCGTGGTGCTCCCCCTCGACCTTCAGCAAACGGTACTCGGGCAGCGGCAGCCCCATGCCCTGGAGGTACTCCTGCAGTTGAGTCTTGGGATCCTTCTCCACGCTATCGGGGCTGGAGGCCCGCAGCCGAGAGTCAAACAGGCGAAGCAACAGGGCTCGGCAAGGCGCTTCACCACCATCGAGATAGACCGCGCCGATCATCGCTTCCAGGGCGCAGGCCAGAATGGAGTCACGGCGAAAACCACCGCTCTTTAATTCGCCTGAGCCGAGCACCAGGTAGTCTCCCATCTCCAGCTCACGCGCCACCTCTGCCAGCGTCACACCCTTGACCAGCGAGGAACGCAGACGACTCAGGGCACCCTCCTGGGCATCGGGGAAGCGGCGATAGAGTTCATCAGCGATGACGAAACCCAGAATGGCATCGCCCAGAAACTCCAGGCGTTCGTTATTTTTACTGCTGACACTGCGGTGAGTAAGGGCCAGTTCGGCCAAAGTAACATCGTTAAACTGATAGTCCAGACGACGCAATAATCGATCAAGCGCTGGCGTTGACAAAAACAGGTTACCTCACCGTCACCACGGGGCCTTCATATTTCACCACCGCATCTACATTTCCAAACATACGAATTCTGGTTTCGTGATTTACCGTCACGGACAAACCTTCACTCAATTTTTTTATCACGATATCGTCTTCGCCGACCTTATCCACGTCGTCGATATCGAGTTTTTTCAGCAACAGCTCTTTCACCTCGCTGACGCTCGCTCCCTGGGCCCGGGCATCATCTTCCAGCGCGTTCACTGCGGCAGTGATTTTGAAGTTCTCCAGATAGACGGGGATCAGCTTCACAAAGATCACCGCGACGAAACCAATCAGGGCCAGCAGCATGGCAAAGCTGATGGCCGTCATCCCGCTTTGGCGTTTAGGTAGAGTAGTCATTCGCAATATTCCATCATTCGATTAGGTTACCGATACGTTCCCACGACACACGGTTATCGACAGAATCCCAGTTCATCCAAATCATAAAGGCACGTCCGACGAGATTCTCCTCCGGCACAAAGCCCCACACCCGGCTATCGGCGCTGTTATCCCGGTTATCCCCCATGACGAAGTAGTGCCCCTCGGGCACCACTACCATTTTGTCTTCCGATAAATGACGCGGCACCATCAGGATGTCATGGGATACATCTCCCAGGGTCTCCCGGTAACGCTGCGCACCCGCTCTTACCATATCCGTTGCCGTACCAGAACCAATATAGACGCCAAGCGGTGTTTGTTCAGCAGGTTCGCCATTGATAAAAATCTGCTTGTGGCGATATTCCACCGTATCACCGGGCAGCCCCACCACCCGTTTGATGAAATCGATGGAGGGATCAACCGGGTAACGAAACACCACCACGTCTCCGCGCTGAGGCTCACCCACATCCACTACCTTGACGTTGGCCACAGGCAGGCGAATGCCGTAGGCATATTTATTCACCAGAATGAAATCACCCGCCAGCAAGGTGGGCATCATCGAACCTGACGGTATTCTGAAAGGCTCCACCAGAAAGGAGCGCAGTACCAGCACGGCTAAAATCACGGGGAAAAAGGAACGTGCGTACTCGACCAACACAGGTTCGGGGACCTCGTTGTTAACCGGCTTACGCTCGCCTTCACCGGCACGACCGATGATCTTTACCGCACTGGCTTCCTTGATCCGCTGGGGCTTCCAGAAGAGCACATCCGCCAACCAGATGACGCCGCAGACCACCACGGCGATCACAAGAACTGCTGAAAAATCAAAATCCATTTACTTCTTTCCTACGTGAAGAATAGAGAGGAAGGCCTCCTGGGGAATCTCCACGGAGCCCACCTGTTTCATGCGCTTTTTACCCGCTTTCTGCTTCTCCAGCAGCTTGCGCTTGCGCGAAACGTCGCCACCATAGCACTTGGCGATGACGTTTTTGCGCAGTGCCTTAACGGTTGAGCGAGCGATAATATTGCCGCCAATGGTGGCCTGAATAGCCACTTCATACATCTGCCGGGGGATCAGCTCCTTCATTTTGCTGACCAGATCACGGCCACGGGGAATCGACTGATCCCGATGCACAATACTGGATAGAGCATCCACCCGGTCGCCGTTGATCAACACATCCAGCTTGACCATATCGGCGGCCTGAAAACGCTCGAACTGGTAGTCCAGCGAGGCGTAGCCCCGGCTCACCGATTTCAACCGGTCGAAGAAATCGAGCACAACCTCGTTCATGGGTAGCTCATAGCTAATTGAGACCTGAGTCCCCATATACTGCATGTTTTTCTGTACGCCCCGCTTTTCAATGCAGAGGCCGATCACATTGCCGACATACTCCTGCGGCACGAGAATATTCGCAGTGATGATGGGCTCACGGATCTCTTCAATCTTGCCCGGTTCAGGCAGTTTGGAGGGGTTATCCACTTTGAGAATCTCGCCGCTACTGCTGAGCACCTCGTAGATAACCGTGGGTGCCGTGGTGATCAAATCGAGATTGTATTCACGCTCCAGGCGCTCCTGAATAATCTCCATGTGGAGCATGCCGAGGAAACCGCAGCGAAAACCGAAGCCCAGCGCCTGGGAGGTTTCCGGCTCGTAAAACAGCGCCGAATCGTTCAGCGTCAGCTTGGCCAGGGCATCCCGAAAATCTTCATAATCATCGGAGCTGATGGGAAAAAGGCCGGCAAACACGCGCGGCTGAACCTGCTGAAAACCTGGCAGTGCCTCTTCTGACGGCTTGGCGGCATCGGTCAGGGTATCCCCCACTGGCGCGCCATTGATCTCTTTGATGCCGGCAATCACAAAGCCCACTTCGCCCGCTCGCAAAATGCCGGTATCCGTACGCTTGGGGGTAAAAATACCGACCTTGTCCACCTGGTGTACACCGCCCGTGGACATCACCTTGATCTTCTGCTTGTTCACCAGGGTGCCATTGACAACGCGCACCAGGGAGACCACCCCCAGATAGTTATCGAACCAGGAGTCGATGATCAGCGCTTGCAGCAAACCGTCCACATCCCCTTCGGGGGGAGGCACGTCGCGCACCAGGCGCTCCAGAATATCGGTAATGCCGATTCCGGTTTTGGCACTGGCACGAACCGCGTCCGTGGCTTCGATACCGATAATATCTTCGATCTCCTGAGCAACGCGCTCGGGGTCGGCAGCGGGAAGGTCGATCTTGTTCAGTACGGGGACAACCTCCAACCCCTGCTCAATAGCCGTATAACAGTTGGCCACGCTCTGGGCCTCTACCCCCTGCGAGGCATCCACCACCAACAGTGCACCTTCACACGCGGCCAGCGAGCGGGATACCTCGTAGGAGAAATCCACATGCCCTGGCGTATCGATGAAGTTGAGCTGATAGACCTCACCATCTTTCGCCTTGTAATCCAGCGTGACACTTTGCGCTTTGATGGTGATACCACGCTCACGCTCCAGATCCATGGAATCGAGCACCTGACTCGACATTTCACGATCTTCCAGGCCACCGCAATCCTGAATAAAACGGTCCGCCAGAGTCGACTTGCCGTGATCGATATGCGCAATGATGGAAAAATTTCGAATATGCTTCATTAAGGGTTCACGCTTGAGAGCCACAAGATTGAGGCCGGTTCTACGACTGATTCAATTAAATTGGGGGGCAATTCTAGCGGATTTTAGCTCCAGCCGATATGCCGGGCTGACAGAATTGCAAAGGGGCAGCTCGCGCCGCCCCTGCATGCAGGAAAGAGATCGAGGAAACTTAAGGGCACCTCTATTAATTCAATCTGCCGCACCCAGAATGAATAGAGGCCCCCTTAATCAGATGCCGGCCGGGGAATTTTAATCGCCAGGAAGACCGGGCCACTGCGCCGCTGAACCAGTATCGCCACAGACTTGCCCGGCTCCAGCGCATCCACCAGGGTTTTAAACTGCGCCGCATTGTCCACTGTCACACCGTCGAGCATGGTAATGACATCTCCCTTCTCGATGCCGGCATCGTTGGCGGGGCCGGATTTCACCTCCTTAACCAACACGCCATTCTCTTTAACACCGAGCAACTCGCGGTCTTCATCACTTAAATCAGTCACCTCAATGTTGAGACGCTGATTAAAGTCCGAGTTCGACTCCGCTGAGGTTTGAAGCATTTCATCCTTGGCCGGCAGCTCACCCAGCACCACAGTCAGCTTCTTCACCGCACCCTGGCGCAGCACTTTAACAGGCACATTCTTGCCCACGGGGCTCACCCCTACCATGGGAGGCAATGCGGCTGAGTCAGACACCTCACGACCCGCAAACTCCAGAATGACATCCCCCACCTCGATACCCGCCTGCTCCGCCGGGCTGTCAGGCAGGACTTGCGAGACTAAAGCGCCGCCAGGCTTGGCCATACCAAAGGACTCGGCCAACTCCCGGGTCACATCCTGAATCAACACCCCGAGCCAACCTCGGGTGACGTGGCCATCTGTTTTGAGCTGAGTCACCACATCCATGGCCAGATCGATAGGAATCGTAAAGGAGAGCCCCATAAAGCCACCTGTGCGGCTGTAGATCTGCGCATTTATCCCCACCACCTCGCCATCGAGGTTAAACAGCGGCCCACCCGAATTTCCCGGATTGATAGCCACGTCGGTCTGGATAAAGGGCACATAATTCTCGTTTGGCAGACTACGCCCCAAGGCCGAGACGATACCGGCGGTAGCTGAGTGATCGAAATCAAAAGGAGAACCGATGGCCAGCACCCACTCACCCACGCGCAAATCGCTGGACTGGCCAATTTTAACGGTAGGCAGATCATCAGCCTCCACCTTCAGCAGGGCGACATCACTACGCTCATCCGTCCCCACCAGCGTTGCTTCCAACTCACGCCGGTCACTGAGGCGAACAATAATTTCGTCAGCGTCCCGAATAACGTGATTGTTGGTCAGAATATAACCATCCCTGGAGATGATAAAACCGGAACCGAGGGAGCGGGCATTGTAGTCTCGCTCCGG
>JALTMR010000196.1 GCA_027001525.1 Gammaproteobacteria bacterium | reverse complement strand
CAATGCGGGTGTGGCGGTCCAGCGCCATTAGGTGTTTCACCAGCACCAGCCCTGACTGGCCCGGCATGTTGAGGTCGATGACGGCAAACTCCGGCGGGTTGGTCTGGCTCAGTTCGATGCCCGCCGTGACATTGGCCGCTGTCTTGACGCAAAAGCCCCGCTTGCCCAAAGCGTTACTCATGACGCGGGAGAAGGTCTCATCGTCCTCGGCGAGCAGCAGTGAGGGGAGGTCCTGGCGTGGGTCGGTGCTGTCGGTGGTCTTCATGGTGTGGTCTCAAAACGGCTAAGGGGCAGGGTGATGCGGATCACAATGCCGCCCTGGTTGCGGTTGCGGATTTCCAGTGTGCCGTTGTATCGGTCCACCACCGATTTGGCAAGATAGAGCCCGAGGCCGTGGCCTGTATGTTTGGTGGTCATAAACGGGGTGGTGGTTGTCCGCTCGATCTCGGCGGCAATGCCGTTGCCCCGGTCGCGAATCTCCATCGTCAGCTGTTCGACTGACCACCTTCCCGAGACGTCAACATGGTCGATGGAGGCATCGGCGGCGTTGTTGAGGACGTTGATGATGGCCTGGGTCAGCGTCTTGTCCGCCATTAGCTGCGGCGCAGGTTGCGGGCCAGCGAAATGGTGCGTGGGTGCGACCTCGGGGCGTAGTTGTTGCCACTGGTTGAGCACGGCGTTCAGATAGTCATCCACCGCGACCCGGCCACCCCCTTCGGCCCGCGTCTGTCCGGTGCTGGCGGAGAGGTCGGAGAGAATGCCTTTACACCGTTCCACCTGCTGGCGCAGGATCTGCGCCTGCGCCTTGATCTGCGGATCATCTGCGTGGTCGTGACATAGCTCGTTGGTCAGCACCGCCATGGTGGCCAGCGGTGTGCCCAGTTCGTGGGCCGCGCCGGTGGCCAGGGTGCCCAGTTCGATCAGGTGTTCATCGCGCAGCGCCTTCTCCCTGAATTCGGCCAGTGCCTTGTCGCGCTCGCGCAAGTTGTTGGCAATCTTGACGACGAAGAAGATGATCAGCGCCGCACTAAGCAAAAAGCTGAACCACATCCCCAGCACATGCATGCCAAAGTCACTGCCGCCCCCGTGGGCCATATTCATGTGTGGCAGCGGCACGTAGTAGAACATCAGCGCCGTATAGGCACCGATGGTCAGGGTGGCCATCAGCCAGGTGTAGCGCTGCGGCAATATCGCGGCTGTAATCACCAACGGCAGGAGCAGGAGCGAGACAAACGGATTGGTATAGCCGCCGCTGTAGAAGAGCAGCAGGGCCAGCACCAGTGTATCCAGCGCCAACTGGAAGGAGAACTCCGGTGCCGATACGATGGGGTGGCGTTGCAGTCGCAGCCAGGTGAATACATTGATGGCCGCGTGCACCAAAACAATGGCCAGCAGCGGCCCCAGTGGCAGCGTCATCCCCAGCACCCCAATGGCCAGGGCAATGGCCCCCAGTTCAGTGACAATGGCGCTGCTGCGTAGCATAAACAGGCGCTTCAGGCTCAGTGTGTCGGGGGTATGGTTGGTTAGCGGCATGTGGGTCGGGTGCTGGGTACGGTTTGCGAAAAGAGTCGCCAGATAATAGTGCTTTCCCGGCGCCAGCGAAACATCGTTGTCCCCTGCGCCAATTCGCGCCCCAGGCCAGGGGCGAAATAAGCCGAAAAAAGGGTGGCCAGTCGCAGGCGCTTCGTAGACTATCTAGGATTGGCTCGCTGGGGTTTAAAAATAACCCGAGAGGTCCTATCTCGTAATCTCAGGTGCTGCATTGAATGCAGAAAATATCCCCAGGAAAGGTGAAGTAAATTGATGCTAAAAGCCGGAATCTTTATCGATATGGAAAATCTGGTGATCAACGGTGGCTGGGGTATGCGCCTGGATGTGGTGAAGGAATTGGTGGAAGCTCAGGGGACCACCATATTGCGGGCCAATACCTACATGGCCGTGGACACCAACCGGGAGCGCCACGACATTGAATATCGTGAGCGGTCGCAAAAGTACCGGGATCGTATCCGTCTGGCGGGGTTTCACATTGTCGAAAAGGAGATCAAACGCTTTCGCAATGAAGATGGCACAGAGACGGTGAAAGCCAACGCCGATCTCGATATGGCCGTGGACGCTATTTTGCAGGCGGAAAACCTCGATTACATTATGATCGGCAGTGGTGATGGTGATTTTTTGCGGCTGGTCAGAGCGTTGCAAAACAAAGGCAAGCGGGTGGATGCCATCGCTTTTAGCAATGTCAGTAGCGAACTGAAACGGGAGGTGGACTACTATTTTCCCGCCTCGATCATCCCTGGCATCCTCCCCCTTAAAGACAACGCCAAGCGGACCAAATACCGGGGAATTCTTGAAACTGTTAAAGACAAAGGGTTTGGTTTTCTATCGATACGCACAGGTTTTAAGGTGACCGATATCGACTCGGGCATTTTTTGTCACATCTCCCAGGTGCGTGAAAACGGTGAGCCCATCAGCAATGACCGTTTTCTCGAACTGGCCAAACGCAATGCCGTGCTGGAGTTTGAAAAAACCGAGTCGGTCAAAGGCACACAGGCTGAAAATGCGGTGGTCTATCAAACCAATTCATAAGAGAGCTTGCCGTCTTCTGTTGTTGCCCATAAAAAAAGCCCATCGGGGCGATGGGCAAACTGTTCCGTGGTGTGACGGGGGTGGTGGGTCAGATGTTAGATCGTCTGTGCCCGGCGCATAAAAGAGAGCCCGATCAGGCCCATCCCCAGCAACAAAATAGAGCCGGGTTCCGGCACGGCGCTGACCGCCATACTGTCGATGCGAAAATCATCTGAACCACCGTCTGCCCAGAAAAGAAACTCCTGTCCCGTGACGTTGAAGAAGTTGAACTCCGATGTGTTTGAGCCGTTAGCTGCAGCCAAAGGCGATGTCGATGTGCTGTCAAAATCCACCAGCATCAACAGGCCGTCGACGGTCAGGTTGAAATCATCGGAGCTGCCAAAGCGATCGAGGTCGATAAAATCGAGGCTGACGATCTGATCAAAGGAGAACAGCAAGCCTTCGTCCAGATCCGATGTGGAGCCGGAGGAGCCACCGTCCAGGTCGTGGCCATCGCTTGCGCTGCTGGAGACGCCCAGATTGTCGCTGGCGCTCACGTAAACCCCGAGCCCCGCCCCGCTGATCAGCGTGCTGCTTGAGATCGCCCCGTTGCCATCGTTCTCAATGGTGTAGGCCGTTACATCCACACCGATGCCACCGGCACTCATGGAAACCGAATTGTAGGCATCGCCGCCACTGACCCCCAGATTGGCTGTGGTGAAATCGATGCTAATCGCTGAGGCTGATGCGGTGATGGAGAGCGAAGCCAGGCCCGCGAGATAACTGATAAGTTTGTGCTGTTTCATAATGGGTCTCCCTTTGGTTTTTTTATTCAGCATGCCCCGCCCCCTGGGGAAGGCACTCTTCCCGGCGAGAGGCTGTCAGGGAGATTTTAGGGCGCAACGGTCATCGGCCGGTATGACTAATACTAGCTATAGGGCGTTGGCCTCAAGCCGGGGAGGTGAGCCAATAAAGGCGGTTTGATTGCACTGAGGTGGGTCGCTTGTTTTTGGCCGCCCGGCAGGGAAAGGGGGTGCCGGGCGGTCATGGCGCTAGCCTGGATTGTTCATGAATAACCCAGGTTAGCTGTTTTTGGCGATAAAGGCGCTGGCTTCGATGTGGTTGGGGATGCGTTTGAGCACTTCACGGTAGGCCTGTTTTGCTTTCCCGGTATCGCCCTGCCAGCTGGCGGCGCGGGCGAGATAGACCCAGGCGGTGGCCTCTGCGGGGTAGGCGATGGTGAGCTGGCTGGCGTGGCGGCTCAGGGCATTCCAGTCGGCCAGTGCCTCTTCAGCCATCATCAGTTTAACGTGGCCGCCGTAGTGCCAGGGCGCTGTTTTGAGCAGTTGCTGCATGTGGGCTTTTACCTGACGCCAGCGCTGCTGTGCCATCAGGGGCAAGGTGATGCCCAGTTGGGCGTCAATGGCGCTGGGGTTGAGGGTGAGGGCTTTTTCATAGAAGCGGATGGCGTCGTTGTAGTTGCCGCGCAGGTAGCTCAGGTAGCCAATGCGAAGTGCGGCATATTCATCGTCATTGTTGGCCGGGTCTTGCAGCAGCACTTGAGCTGCCTGGTAAAAGTCGCCTTCGGCTTGCAGGGCGAAGGATTGTGCCCAGACGGTGTCGTCTGCCTGGGCGCTGTTGCCCAGCAGGGCCAGCAGTAGAATGCCGAGATAGTGTTTGCAGTTGCGCATGGTCGTTACCTTGAGTGTTGTGGAAGATTAAAGTGGTGGCGTATCACCATTGCTTGCTCAGGTTGAGATAGAGGTAGTTCTGGCGATAGCGGTTGTTGATGGCGCTGTTGTTGTATTGCTCCGAACCGAGGATCGAGGTGAGGTTCATACCGGCGGGCAGCGCCCAGCTCAGGCCGGCCTGAAGAGAGCCTTCCTGCATGTCGGCCAGGTTGTAGACGGCAAAACTGTCGTGATCCACCGCATACATGCGTTTGCCCGCCATGGCCCCCAGTGATAGTTGCCGCACGCCCAGAAAGGCATCGGGGCCGAACCAGTGCAGCCACTTCAGCTCCAGCGCCTGGACGCTGGACTCGCCCTGGGTCAGGCGCTCATCGCTGGAGGTAATCACGTAGGGGCGCAGGCTCAGCCAGTCCGCACGCCGGTTGAAGCCGAGGCCGATGCCGGCGCTCCACTGGCTGATCTCCAGGTCGCTGTTGTTGGGGTAGCGGGACAGGCTGTACTCCAGATCAACATAGAAGCGCTTGCCGTAACTGAGGTAGGCGAGCCTGGGGGCGATGACGCTGACCTCATCGGAGCGGGTGGTGACGTCATTGTTGCTGATGCCCTGAAGCACCAGCTGGGGGGTCAGTGAACCGGCCAGGGTGTCGCTGAAAAAACGGTAGTGCAGGCGGGTGGCAAAGGCATTTTGTTCGATGTCGTTGTCCACCCCGTTGATGGCTTTGAAGTCGATCTCGGAGCGATTGTAGAAAAGTGTGACGCCGGCGTTGTCGAGGTAGTCCGCACTGACGAGCAGTGAACTCGATTGCTGGCTGTTGCGTTGCTCCGAGCCCGAGTAGGTGGCTGCCAGCGCGCTGATGGAGGTGGAGACGTACCATCTGTCGCCGCCATGGGCTATGCCGCTGGCCCCCAGGCTAAGGGCCGAAACAAGGGTCAGTGTGGTGGCTAGGGGCTGTATTCTTTTCATTGTTGTTCCAGGGTTAGTAGGTGACCCAGAAGGTCTCTTCTTCGAAATGGGTGAACGATTTGTAGCGCCGTACGCCGTAAGGCCATCTGAATTCGCAGGCTCTGAGCGTCGGGTTGTAGACGGCGGTGTAGATGGTGCCGAATCCTTCCTCGTAGTTGTCGGAAAAGAGCGGCGTGTACTCGAAGCTGTCGATGAAGCTTTCGATGTTGATCATCGGGTCGTAGAGTTTGTCGATCAGAAATTTTTTCCGCTCGTAGGATTTGGAGAAGGCGGCGTAGTTGCTCAGTTCATACTCTCCCTGGTGGTTGACGGCCACCGGAATGTGGGAGACGCGGGTGAGGTTATTGGGGTTGATCTCCACGGTGCTGACGTTGTGGCCGGCATCCAGCAGGGTAATGTTGTAGGCCATGTGGGAGGGGATGCGTTGCAACACCTCCACCGCCTGTTGGGTGGTTTGGCAGAACTCCAGGATGTAGCGCAGGATAATCGGAATGCCAAAGCCGACGCCGCGATCCGGAACACCGCCAAAGGCGAGTGAAAGTGACAGGCCGTGTTCGTTCATGCCATCGATAGCGCCCCACAGGCAGTCGCTGGAGGCGATGACTTCGGTATCGAACCAGCGGCTTTTCATCACCCGCATTTCGCACTGCGCCAGATCGTAGTCGTAGTTCCTGACCAGAATCGGGTTGTACTTGCTCCACACCGCCTGCGAGCAGCCTCGCACAT
>JALTMR010000195.1 GCA_027001525.1 Gammaproteobacteria bacterium | reverse complement strand
TGGTCTTCCACCTGCAGGTCAGCGGCAATTACTGATCTCATTGCCGGAAGATGATCCTTGAGCTTGGGCGCCTGGGCAATAATGGAAAGATCCGCATTGGAGACAGTTAGCCCCAGTTCATTCAACTTGGCCATCACGTCGCGTAAAAGAATGCGGCTGTCTATATTTTCAAACGCGGCGCTGGTATCAGGAAAATGCCGGCCAATATCGCCCAGCCCGGCAGCACCCAACAGGGCATCACACAGCGCATGAATCACCACATCACCGTCAGAATGCGCCGCCATGCCCAACTGATAATCGATGGTGACCCCCCCCAGAACCAAGGGGCGGTCTTCAGCAAAACGGTGAGCATCGTAACCGTGACCCACTCTCATCGCTCCACCTCTTGCTGTTGCAGATACATTTCGGCCAGAGCCAGATCCTGCGGCCGGGTGATTTTAAGGTTGTCGCCATGACCTTCAACCATTAACGGCTGGCACCCCGCCTGCTCCATTGCCGAGGCTTCATCAGTCACGAGATAACCCTGACTCAACGCGTTATCCAATGCCTGTTTCAGCGCTTGCAAACGAAACATCTGTGGCGTCAAAGCGCGCCACAAGTGATCACGACTGACTGTCTCCACAACGTCGCCAGCCCCGTTTGTACGTTTCATGGTGTCCGCTACCGGTAGACCGAGCAAACCGCCAGCCTCATGGCTGTGCGCCTGCTGGATCAACAGATCAATATCCGCCAGCCGCAAGCAGGGCCTGGCCGCATCGTGTACCAACACCCAGTCATCGCCAGCTGCTCGCGGCATTAATGCCATCAAGCCATTGAGTACTGAATGGCAGCGCTCAGCTCCCCCTTGAACGGTGACCACTGGCTTGCCAAAGTGCGCTATATCGATCTCTTGCCACCACCTATCTGCCGCCGACACCACCACCATCACTGCTTCAATTTTTGGGTGGGCGCAGAGCCGCGCCAGGGTGTGCTCAATAACACGGCGCCCCGCCAGCTGCAGGTACTGTTTCGGCACAGCAGCATTCATGCGGCTACCCACACCGGCAGCGGGCACTACGGCCCAATATCTGCTCGCCTTACTCATCGACAATCTGGAAAAAGGTTTCGTTCTTTTTGACCATACCCAACTCGCTACGGGCACGCTCTTCAATCGCCTCGACACCCTGTTTGAGATCATTGACCTCGGCATCCAACGCCGCATTGCGCTCGCGCTGGACTTCATTTTGCTGCTTTTGCAAGGCGATAGCGCGGGTCAGCCGACTGACCTCAGCCATACTGCCCGACCCTACCCAGAACTTGTATTGAAGTACGAGCAGAATGGCGATCAACAGGGTGACGATCCACTTCATGGCGGAAACGGCCGTAACTCGTGTTCCCACAGGATACGGCAGTGTGGACACCTCTTATGTCAGGTTATAGAAAGCACTTTTGCCGGGGTAAACCGCTTTGTCGCCCAGCTCTTCAGCGATGCGTATCAGCTGGTTGTACTTGGCAATACGGTCAGAACGGGACATGGAACCTGTTTTGATTTGACCTGCGCTGGTGGCCACAGCCAGATCAGAAATAGTTGTGTCTTCGGTTTCACCGGAACGGTGAGAGATCACCGCCGTGTAACCGTTTTTCTTCGCCATTTCGATCGCTGCAAAAGTTTCGGTCAATGTACCGATCTGATTGACTTTGATCAGGATAGAGTTGGCAATGTTCTTCTCAATACCTTCTGCCAGAATCTCCGGATTGGTCACAAACAGGTCATCACCAACCAGTTGAATTTTGTCACCCAGCTTCTCGGTCAACACTTTCCAGCCGTCCCAATCGCCTTCATCCATGGCATCTTCAATAGAGATGATGGGGTACTTGTCTACCCACTCGGCGAGAAAATCGACAAACTCCTCAGAGTTCAATATCTTGCCTTCAGAAGCCAAAACATACTTGCCATCTTTGTAAAATTCAGAGGCCGCTGCATCGATGGCAATGAAAATATCCTCGCCCGCTTTGTAACCGGCTTTTTCGATCGCCTCCAGAATTACGGTGATCGCCTCTTCGTTTGAAGAGAGGTCGGGAGCAAAACCGCCTTCGTCACCCACAGAAGTATTGAGCCCTTTAGCACTCAACACCTGCTTAAGGTGATGAAATACCTCAGCACCCCAGCGAATGGCTTCATTGGTGCTGGAAGCACCCACAGGCATAATCATAAACTCTTGCAGATCGACGCTGTTATCAGCATGCTCGCCGCCGTTAATGATATTCATCATTGGCACAGGCATCTGAAATTCGTCACCGGTTGCCAGGTAACGGTAAAGTGGCTGACCTTTGTCTATAGCTACCGCCTTGGCTGCCGCCATCGAGACTGCCAGCAACGCATTGGCCCCCAGGCGAGCTTTGTTTGGTGTGCCATCGAGGTCGATCATGCTCTGGTCAATTTTTGCTTGATCAGAAGCATCCATGCCCAACAACATTTCACGAATCTCGCCATTGATGTTGTCAACAGCCTTCAAAACACCTTTGCCCAAAAAACGGCTTTTATCACCATCGCGCAGTTCAATGGCTTCACGAGAGCCTGTCGATGCCCCGGACGGCACAGCGGCACGGCCTATAACACCAGAATTCAAAACAACATCAGCTTCCACGGTGGGGTTACCGCGGGAGTCGATGATCTCGCGTGCGCGAACATCCGCTATTTGGGACATTGATATCTCCGTTAATCGTCTTAATTGATCGGTAAAAATAAAATGCGGGTGACTTCGCTCTACAATGCAGCCACGAAACCTGTGCCATCCAGCGTAACTGATCGCCCCATATTTAATCCCCCCTCCTCCCCGCGAGGATTAAACCAGCTCTCACTCCTGACGGAATGGGAACCTACATCAGTTACTTCAGGCTCAGTTTGGTAACTACACCGAGTGTTCGAGGAAGCCCCCCGCTTTAACTGTGGCGTCTATCGCCTTCAGAGTCTCTAACAGAGGCTCCAACTTGTCCAATGGCCAAGAGTTTGGTCCATCGCTTAGTGCTTTCTCCGGCTCGGGGTGGGTCTCCATAAAGATCCCGGCAACCCCTGCCGCCACCGCAGAGCGCGCCAACAGCGGCACAAACTCGCGTTGACCGCCGGAACTCTGGCCCTGCCCACCGGGCTGCTGCACCGAGTGTGTTGCATCAAAAACCACCGGGCAACCCGTCTCCCGCATGATTGCCAGACCGCGCATGTCGGATATTAGCGTATTGTAACCGAAAGAGGCACCACGTTCGCAAACCATAATGGCATCATTACCGGCCTCTTTTGCCTTGGCCACTACATTTTTCATGTCCCAGGGCGCAAGAAACTGCCCTTTTTTGATATTGACCGGCTTGCCCTGGCGAGCGACATTTTGAATGAAGTTGGTCTGACGACAAAGAAAGGCGGGCGTCTGCAACACATCAACGACTGAGGCCACCTCATCCAACGGCGTGTCTTCATGCACGTCGGTAATCAGAGGCACGCCAATCTCGTCCTTCACCTTCTGAAGGATGCGCAGACCCTGCTCAATACCCGGGCCCCGATAGCTCTGGCTGGAGGTCCGGTTGGCTTTATCAAAGGAGGACTTGTAGATAAACGGAATGCCCAGCTTCGAGGTCAGCTCCTTCAGATAACCGGCTGTATCAATGGCCATCGCCTCGCTTTCGATAACACAGGTGCCGGCCATCAGAAACAGCGGCTGATCCAGACCTACCTCAAAATCGCATAACTTCATTCCTGGCCAACCTTTTCGCGCTGCACGCGGGCAGCATTGATAAAGCCACTGAACAGCGGATGGCCATCACGCGGCGATGATGTAAACTCCGGGTGAAATTGACACGCCACAAACCAGGGGTGATTCGGCAACTCCACTACCTCAACCAAATTTCCATCAACGGAGGTGCCGGCAACACTCAGGCCCGCGCCCTCCAATTTCTCGCGATAGCGATTATTGAACTCATAACGGTGACGATGGCGTTCGTTGATCACCTCTTTGCCATACATCGCTCTTGTCTTCGAACCGTCAACCAGGTGACAGGCCTGAGCCCCCAGACGCATAGTGCCGCCCAAGTCAGAATCAGCGCTGCGTTTCTCAACTTCGCCATCTTCCGTCGTCCACTCGGTAATCAGGGCAATCACCGGATCAGGCGTATCAGGGCTCAACTCCGAGCTGTGTGCATCAGGCAACCCGGCCACGTTGCGGGCAAACTCGATCACTGCCGCCTGCATACCCAGACAGATTCCCAGATAAGGGATCCCGTTCTTGCGGGCATATTCCGCCGCCATAATCTTGCCCTCAACACCCCGCTCACCGAACCCGCCCGGCACCAGAATGGCATCCATCCCTTTGAGGCAATAGACCCCCTTCTTCTCGATCTCTTCCGAATCGATGTAGACAATATTGACCTTGGTGTGAGTGTTGAAGCCGGCATGCAGCAGGGACTCTGAAATCGACTTGTACGACTCGGTCAAATCAACGTACTTGCCCACCATCGCGATGGTCACCTCACCATCGGGGTGCGACAGGTCATAAACCACCTTGTCCCACTCAGACAGATCGGCAGGCGGTACATCCATATGGAAAAGCTTTTTGGTAATCAGCTCATCCAGGCCCTGCTCATGCAAAATTCTGGGGATTTTGTAGATGGAATCGGTATCGACTGCAGCGATAACCGCCTTCTCCTCCACATTGGTAAACAGTGCAATTTTGCGCCGTTCGTCTTTGGGCACTTCGCGATCAGCCCGACACAGCAACACATCGGGCTGAATACCGATGGTGCGCAACTCTTTGACAGAGTGCTGGGTCGGCTTGGTCTTCAGCTCGCCCGCCGTAGAAATATAGGGTAGCAGCGTCAGATGGATATAGATCGCCCGGTCACGCCCCAGCTCGATTCCCATCTGGCGAATCGCCTCCAGGAACGGCAGCGATTCGATATCCCCCACCGTGCCGCCCACCTCAATCATCGCCACATCGGCATCACCTGCCCCGGCGATAATCAGACGTTTGATCTCATCGGTGATATGGGGAATCACCTGAACCGTCCCGCCGAGGTAGTCACCCCGACGCTCCTTGCGAATCACATTCTCGTAAACACGGCCGGTGGTGAAATTATTGGCCCGCGTCATGGTGGTACGAACAAAGCGCTCGTAGTGGCCCAGATCCAGATCCGTTTCCGCACCATCTTCCGTCACAAACACTTCACCGTGCTGAAACGGGCTCATGGTACCGGGATCGACATTAATGTAGGGATCGAGCTTGAGCAGCGTCACCTTAAGCCCCCTTGCTTCCAGAATGGCCGCAAGCGACGCAGAAGCGATGCCCTTACCCAACGAAGAGACAACACCACCGGTAACAAATATAAACTTAGTCATTGATAAAATTAGGGATCCAGGCCGCAAGAAAAACCACAACGAGACGGGCGTGCAGCCTATCAGAAATGGCGTGCGGACTCAAATACTGAGACTGGCTACGACCCGCTCACGGAGCTACTGAGAGCGGGTGCGGAGCGCCTGATCTACCAAGCTGTAGAAGCGGAGCTGCAGGAGTTGGTGGTGCAGCATGCTGAGCGGCGCACCGAACGATGGTAAGGCTGGCGTTGTGCGTAACGGCCATCTGCCGGCCCGCAAGCTGCAGTCCGCCATGGGGCCAGGACGGTCAAGACCCCAAAGGTCCGGGCGAAGACGGGCGAGCCGGTTACGTCCCAGTCGGCCTTGGTACCGTCCTATGTACTCAAGACGAAGTCCCTGGAAGCGGCCCTGCCCTGGCAGTATCTGAAAGGCATCGCCAGTGGCCGAGAGGAACTCATGGCCTTCTTTGATTTTCCGGCACAGCACTGGCAGAGCATACAAACCAGCAACCCGATCGAATCGACCTTCGCAACGATACGCCATCGAACCAAACGATCCAAGGGCTGCCTGTCGCGTGACGGCATGCTGCACATGATGTTCAAACTCGGACAG
>JALTMR010000194.1 GCA_027001525.1 Gammaproteobacteria bacterium | reverse complement strand
GCCAGATACCAGGCCACCATCATGGGCAGGGCCAGCTTCATCAGCTCCGAGGGCTGGAAGCGGAAAACTCCGAGATCGAGCCAGCGCTGCGCCCCCTTGCCCACGGTGCCCGCCAGCAGCACCGCCACCAGCATCACGACGCCCAGACCAAATAGCGCCGGAGCCCAGCGTTCGAGCTGATGGGGGGGGATTTGCGCCATCACGATCATGACGCCAAACGCGAGGCCCAGGCGAATGCACTGGCGGGTCAGCAGATCGATGTTCTCGCCGCCCGAGCTGTAGAGCACCACCAGCCCGAGGCCGGAGAGCAGTAGCAGACCCAAAAACAGTGGCCAATCGAGGTGGAAGCCCGAGGCAAAAATGCGTCCCAGCGGCTGGTGGCGCGGTTTGCGCCGCACCCAGTGGCCGTACTCTCGGTGGTTGGGGGATCTCATGGCTTAGTCTCCCGCGCCAGGTATTTGTCGATCACGGCCCCGGCCACCGGGCCGGCGACCGAACCGCCGCTGCCGCCATTTTCCACAACCACGGCAATGGCAATTTTCGGATTGTCCGCCGGGGCGAAGGCGATAAACAGGGCATGGTCTCGCAGGTGCTTGGCAATGTCCTCGGCCACATATTTCTCATCCTGCTTGATGCCAAAGACCTGGGCCGTGCCGGTTTTGCCGGCAATCTTATAGGGCTGGCCCCGGTTCAGCTTGCGCGCAGTGCCGTGGGCAGAGTAGATGACATCGGTCATCGCCTGGGTGATGTAGTCCCAGTGCTTGGGGTCTTTGATATCGATTCGGGACTCTATAGCCGGAGGAGCCAGGGCCCGGGCGGCAGGCTCGTTGCGCTGCGCATCGCTCAGCAGGTGCGGTTGAACGTAGCGGCCTCGCGCGGCCAGCGTGGCGGTGGTGACCGCCAGCTGCAACGGTGTCGCCAGGGTATAACCCTGGCCGATGCCTGAAATCAGCGTCTCGCCCAGATACCAGGGTTTGCCCTTGACCTGCTTCTTCCACGTTGTTGAAGGCAGAATACCGGCCAGTTCGCCGCCGATATCGATGCCGGTTTTGTGACCAAAGCCAAAGGGGCTGAGGTAGTCGTGAATGGCATCGATGCCCATGAAGCGGGAAAGGTTGTAGTAGTAGACATCACAGGACTGGATAATCGACTTTCTCAGGTCGGTATGGCCGTGGCCGGTTTTCTTCCAGTCACGGTACTTGTGATCGTTGTTGGGCAGGGTGTACCAGCCACGACAGAAAACAGCGTCACCGGTGTGGGTGAAATTGAGTTCCAGGCCGGCCAGGCCAATAAAGGGCTTGACGGTGGAGCCGGGCGGGTACTGGCCTCGGAGCGCACGATTGAAAAGCGGTTTGGCACGGGATGATTGCAATGCCTGATAGGAGGCGTGGTCGATACCGTTAACGAACAGATTGGGGTCGTAATCGCCCTGGCTGGCCAGCACCAGCACGTCGCCGTTGCGCGGGTCGATGGCCACCACCGCCCCGCGATTCTCACCCAGCGCCTCTTTGGCCGTGCGTTGCAGTTCCGTGTCCAGCGTCAGTGTGAGGTTGGTGCCGGGGGTGGGCGGGGTGTGCTGGAGTACCCGAATGGTACGCCCCATTACGTTGGTTTCGACGTGTTGATTCCCGACATGGCCATGCAGCAGCGGCTCGTAAGCCTTCTCCACGCCCAGCTTGCCGATGTGGGAAGTGGCGGCGTAGTTGGAACGATCGATCACCGCCAGCTCATGTTCGTTGATGCGGCCAACGTAGCCCACTGCGTGCACCATGAGCCTGCCCAGCGGGTAATCCCGCGTCAGGCGGGCCTCCACCTCCACGCAGGGCAGGCGATGGCGGTTGACGGCGATTTTGGCGCTCTCTTCGTCGCTGAGCCGGAATCGTAGCGGCGTGGACTGAAAGCGGCGCTGGTGTTTGATGCGTTTTTTAAAGCGCTTGATCTCGTTGTCGGAAATATCGATCAGTTGGCGGATATCGGCGATGGTCTGATCGAGATTTTTGCAGCGCTCTGGCACGATTTCCAGACTGAATGTGGGCAGGTTCTGCGCCACAATGACGCCGTTACGGTCAAAAATCAGCCCCCGGGTTGGCGCCAGGGGGACGATGCTGACGCGATTGTTGTGTGACAGCGTGGTGTAGTGGTCGTGGCTCATGATCTGCAAGTAGACCATGCGGCCGACCAGGGCCAGCAGGGCGAGGACGATGAATACCACCGCCACAACGGCGCGATTGGAGAAGAGCTGGCTTTCGCGCAGATTGTCTCTGAGTGCGATGTGGGCCATGGTGCCGGGCCTAGCCTGCGACGAAGTGGCGTCTGATATCCCTGAGAATGATAAACATCCAGGGCCATAAAAGTGCGCTGCTGAGGCTGGGCAGCCAGTAGCTCCAGCCACTGGATTCAAGACCAACGATGCCGTTGATCCACAGTATCAGCATCTGGTTGAGCAGAATCAGTGCGCTAATAATCAGCGCCTGTTGCCACAGCGGGTAGACGCGAAACTGCTGATGCACTTTGAGGATCAGGTAGACGATCACGGCCAGTGCCAGGCCGTGCTGACCCAGAATGCCGCCCTTGAGGACATCGAGCATGAGCCCCAGGGTCCAGGCGGTGCCGACGCCGACCCGGTGGGGCAGGGCGATGGCCCAGTAGATCAGTGCCAGCCCGACCCACTCCGGGCGCAAGGGCTTAACCCAGTCGGGCAGGGGAACGACGGTCAGCATCAAGGCGACAATGAACGAGAAACCGATAATCAGTGTGCCGTGAGTGTGGCTGATTTTGCCCATCAGTCCGTCTCCTCGGGGGTGGTTTCTGCCTGCTCTTTGGGGCGGCTAGGCCAGATCAGCAGCACTTCACGTGAGCGTTGCAGGTGAGCCGTGGGTTTGGCCGCGACCTGGGTGAAAGGCTGGGTCGGGTCGTGCTCGATGTGGGTGATGGTGGCGACCGGATAGCCGCGCGGAAAGCGCCCCCCCAGGCCGGTGCTGACCAGCAGGTCGCCCACCTCAATATCGGCGTTGTTGGGGAAGTGGGGCAGATCCAGCAGCTCCCCGCCGGTGCCGTAGGCGACTGCCCGCAGGCCGTTGCGATTGACCGCGACGGGAATGGCGTGGTTGGGATCGGTGATGAGCATGCCGTTGCTGGTCAGTGGTGTGGCGCGGGTAATCTGCCCCATGATGCCGTGGGCGTCGAGCAGTGGCTGGCCTTCGTAGACGCCGTGACGGGTGCCGCGATTGATGACAATCTCGCGGCTGAAGGGCTCCAGGTTAACCGACATCAGTTCGCCAATCAGCACCTTTTCGCTGACCTTGAATGAAGAGTCCAGCAGTGCCCGCAGGCGTACGTTTTCCTGCTCCAGCGCCGCCAGTTTTTGCAGCCGGGTGTTGAGAATGGTTTGCTGGGTTTTGAGGGTGGAGATCTCCGACAGCAGCGCCTCGCGCGTACCAAAACTCTCCCCCATCCACTCGCCCGCCGTGACCGGAAAATTGATGGCGTAGTGGATGGGGTAGAGCGCCACCGACAGCACCGCTCGCACATCCTTGAGCATCTGAAAACGGTGATCCAGCGTCATCAGGGTGATGGAGAGCACGACGCATGTAATCAGGCGTACGTTGAGGGAGGCACCGGTAAAAAATAGCGGTTTGATGGCTTAACTAACTCTCAAACAAATGTTCTGACAAAGGCACGTATTGTGGCGCGTGTGCGACGCGGCTATTCCGAGGAAAAGACTTCTGCACCGCCCTGGTCGATCATCTCCAGCGCACCACCGCCGCCTCGTGCGACGCAGGTCAGCGGGTCTTCGGCGACGATGACGGGCAGCCCCGTCTCCTCCATCAGCAGACGATCCAGGTCGCGCAGCAGTGCGCCACCGCCGGTCAGTACCATGCCGCGTTCGGCGATGTCGGCACCGAGGTCGGGTGGCGTCTGTTCCAGAGCGGTGCGGACGGCGGCGACGATACCGCTTAGCGGCTCTTGCAGCGCCTCAAGAATTTCGTTGCTGTTGAGGGTAAAGCTGCGGGGCACCCCTTCGGAGAGATTGCGGCCCTTGACCTCCAGCTCGCGAACCTCCTTGCCGGGGTAGGCAGAGCCAATTTCGTGCTTGATGCGTTCGGCGGTGGATTCGCCAATCAGCGTGCCGTAGTTGCGGCGCACGTAGGCGATGATCGATTCATCAAAACGGTCACCCCCGATGCGCACCGAGGCGGAGTAGACGATGCCGTTGAGTGACAGCACGGCAACTTCGGTGGTGCCTCCGCCAATATCGAGCACCATGGAACCCTGGGCTTCACCCACGGGCATACCGGCACCGATGGCGGCGGCCATGGGCTCTTCAATCAGGTAGACCTCGCGCGCCCCGGCGCTGGCAGCGGACTCCTTGATCGCCCGTCGCTCCACCTGGGTTGAGCCGCAGGGAACGCAGCTCAGCACGCGCGGGCTGGGGCGAAAAAAACGGGTCTCGTGCACTTTGTGGATAAAGTGCTGGAGCATCTTTTCGGTGACGGTGAAGTCGGCAATCACGCCGTCTTTCAATGGCCGGATGGCGACGATGCTGCCCGGTGTACGGCCGATCATCTGCTTCGCTTCCGTCCCCACGGCGGCGATACTCTTCGGGCCGCCAGGGCCGCGATCCTGCCGCACGGCAACCACCGAGGGTTCATTCAGCACGATGCCTTGCTCTTTGACGTAGATCAGTGTGTTGGCCGTGCCCAGGTCAATGGAAAGGTCGTTGGAGAACATGCCGCGAAAACGCTTGAAGATCATGCGAGAGATCCACCTCAATGCTAGTGACTAGTGATAGGAATTGCTTAAACAGTTTGTTGAAAAAGGCTCAAGTTTGAGTCCGGCGCGGCAGGGTTCGGCGATGGGACGGAGCCTGAACGGGGCCAAATGAGCATTTCTGGGCTTGATTTTAACGCGCTACTGCGTCGCTTGGGGCTTTTTCAACAATCTGCCTGTAAAACTGGCGGTAATGTAGCAATCGCGGGGGCTTTGGGCAAGCAGACGTCTGTGGTACCTTTGTCCTCTTTTTTTGCGGCAGCGTCATTAATCCAGAGAACGACCCCATGAATGTTGAATCCGTTAGCCTTGACGATAGCGATGTAGAGAAAATCGCCCACCTGGCGCGTTTGGAAATATCGCCAGACGATATTCCGGAATACGTCAGCAATCTCACCGATATTCTCGACCTGGTGGAGCAGATGAACGCGGTTGATACCGCCGGTGTGACGCCGATGGCTCACCCCATTGATGCCGTCCAGCGCCTGCGCCCCGATGAGGTGAGTGAAGAGAATCAGCGTGATCGCTTCCAGCGCATCTCTCCCCAGGTGGAGAATGGTCTGTTTTTGGTGCCCAAAGTTATCGAATGATGCGGCTGCGGCCGTTTTCGTGTTGCGTTTCTATTTCAACTTCCACAGATTCCCGGTTTACCTATGCACAACAAAACCATTGCCCAACTCTCTGATGGTCTGCGTCAGGGCGCGTTTTCCAGTGAAGAGCTGACTCAGGCCTACCTTGACCGGATCGGTGCGCTGGGCGCCCAGGTCAATGCCTACATCACGGTGACGCCAGAGGAGGCGCTGGCCACGGCCCGCCAGGCTGATGCAAAGATCAAGGCAGGCGAGGCGGGCCCACTGACGGGGATTCCCATCGCCCACAAGGATATTTTCTGCACCGAGGGTGTGAAAACCACTTGCGGCTCGAAGATGCTGGACAATTTTATCTCCCCCTATGACGCCACCGTGGTAAGCAAATTCAAAGCGGCGGGGGTGGTCTGTTTGGGCAAGACCAATATGGATGAGTTCGCCATGGGCTCCTCCAATGAGACCAGCTTCTACGGTGCGGTGAAAAACCCCTGGGCGCTGGAAGCCGTGCCGGGTGGCTCCTCCGGCGGTTCGGCAGCGGTGGTGGCGGCGCGTCTGGCGCCGGCGGCAACGGGCACGGACACGGGGGGGTCTATCCGCCAGCCGGCGGCTCTGTG
>JALTMR010000193.1 GCA_027001525.1 Gammaproteobacteria bacterium | reverse complement strand
CGATGTGAAAGAGCGCATCATCGAATTCCTCGCTGTCGGCAGCCTCAAGGGGGAGATCTCCGGCTCCATCCTGCTGCTGGTGGGCCCGCCCGGTGTGGGCAAAACCTCCATCGGTCGCTCCATCGCCCGCACCCTGGAACGCAAGTTTTTCCGCTTCTCCGTCGGCGGCATGCGTGACGAGGCTGAAATCAAGGGCCATCGCCGCACCTACATCGGTGCCATGCCAGGCAAGGTGGTACAGGCGCTCAAGGAGGCGGGCACCGCGAACCCCGTCATCATGCTCGACGAGATCGATAAAATCGGCAGCTCCTATCGCGGTGACCCCGCCTCCGCCCTGCTGGAGGTGCTCGACCCGGAGCAAAATGCCGAATTCCTCGACCACTATCTCGACGTGCGGCTCGATCTGTCCAAAGTGCTCTTCATCTGCACCGCCAACACCCTCGACTCCATCCCCGGGCCTCTGCTCGATCGCATGGAGATCATCCGCCTGGGGGGCTACATCGCCGAAGAGAAAGTAGAGATCGCCAGACACCATCTCTGGCCTCGCCAACTGGAGCGCGCCGGCGTCAAAAAGAGCCGCCTGAGAATCTCCAACGCGGCGCTGCGCCACATTATCGAAGGCTATGCCCGTGAGGCGGGCGTGCGTAATCTGGAAAAACAGTTGGGTCGAATCGTGCGCAAAGCCGTGGTGCATTTTGTCACCAAGCCGCGCAGTAAAAAACCGATCAGCATCGGCGTCAAAGAGGTCACCGAATACCTCGGCCAACCCTTCTTTCAGAAAGAGAAACTACCCACCGGCGTCGGCATCGTCAACGGCCTGGCCTGGACCTCCATGGGGGGTGCCACCCTGACCATCGAAGCCAACGTCGTCCACACCAATACGCGCGGCTTCAAACTCACCGGCCAGCTGGGGGATGTGATGAAAGAGTCGGCGGAAATCGCCTACAGCTATCTCGCCGCCAACCTGAAAACCTTCGGTGCCAAAGCCGAGTTTTTCGACAAGGCCTTTGTTCACCTCCACGTCCCCGAAGGCGCGACACCAAAAGATGGCCCCAGCGCCGGCATCACCATGGCCACGGCGCTGCTCTCCCTGGCGAAAAACCGCAAGGTCCCTCGACCACTGGCAATGACCGGAGAGCTCACCCTCACCGGCCAGGTACTCGCCATTGGCGGCGTACGCGAGAAAGTGATCGCAGCCCGCCGCACCAAGGTGATGGAGTTGATCATTCCCGCCGTCAACCGCAAAGACTTTGAAGAACTCCCCGACTACCTGCGTAAAGGCATCACCATCCACTTCGTCAGTCACTTCAAAGAGGTCGCCGAAATTATTTTTGGCTGATACTACGTCAATGCGGGGTGACACAGTTCACCCCGTGTTGCACTGACCCCCCCCAGCCATACAATCAAAACAACAACAGCCACCCGCTCTCCGTCGTACATTGAGCCGCTTCAGGCACCGCCCTGTCGGCTGAACATTCACCCCCTGTTTCATCAGAACAACAACAGAGCCATCTCCTGCCACAATCAACACCGCGCTGGCATTCGAGAAAATAGCAACGAAAGTACTGATAGCCTGATTACTGTTTTTGTATCAGAAAAAGAGGTGTTTTTCCTCTTCCCATCGGGCTGCCGTCTGCCTGAAATCACGTTCAACCATTTGATATCAACAAGCACTGGAGAAACCGCCGTTAACGGGCGGAGCACGCTGAATAAAATTGCAAAGTAGAGATGAAAAAAGGCGCACAAGACCTTTAACAAAGTAAGGAAGAAATGATCTGGTTTTTGAGTATTTTGATCCGAATAATTGTGAGGAGATCATTCCAATGAGGCGCTTTCATCTGCATAAGTTTTTTCGACAGGCGACCCTGTCGCTGGTGGGCATGAGTACATTCTTTTTTGTCCTCAGCGATGCCAGCGCACTACCCGCCTTTGCCCGCAAGTACGAGGCCAACTGCGCACTGTGTCACAGCAACGAACCCCGCCTTAACCCCTTTGGCCAACAGTTCAAGGAAAATGGTTATCAGATGCCGGGGGGCAGTGATGGCAGCACGATGGCCAAACACGTTTTCGAGGGTGACCAGGGGCCGGTCACCGTGGATGACATCTCGAAGATTATGGCGGTACGCATCCGCGCCGATATTCAGCGCCCCTCCTTCAAACAGGAGACCGACGCCATGAAAGATGATGGCGTGAGAAGTGACGTGGATGTCGTGGTACCCAAAATCATCAACCTCTTTTTTGCCGGAACAGCCAAAGAAAATTTAAGCTATTACACCGAGGTGGAGTACAACGGCACCGAAGAGGGGGCCTCGCTTTCATTCGAGCGCGCCTACCTGCTTTTTAACAACCTGGGCGGCCAGAGTATTGCCAATGTGCAGGTGGGGGTTTTTGATCCTTCCGGTCTGTTTGCCTTCCCTACCCACCGTCAACAGCTCAACCCCATCTTTCCCAAGGCAGATACCACCGGATTCCCGCCTACCATCAACCGCATTCCGTTAGTGCCGCTGGCCTTTGCCAGCAAGATGTTTGGCCTGACCAAGGGGGGGGCTTATAACGGGGATGAAGGTTTCGCCGTCCTGCCCTTTGAGCCCTACCTCTATAACGCGCCAGCGCAAACTGGCCTTTCGGTACACGGACGCCCCGGCGGATTTGGAAGCAACTTTCTCTACCAGGTCGGTGTCGCCGTCAACGAAAAAGCCAATACCGACAACACCAAACAGAACCGCTACGACCTCTACCTCATGGGCCGCTACGACTGGACCACAGGCAGTGGCAAGTTCATGCAAGTATCGGCCTTCTACTACCAGGCCCCCGATGCGGCGATCTCCACACTGAACATGAGCGGCACAATCATCTATGCCGACAATTCAACCGACATCACCCGCGCCGGTGTCGGTGCCCGGGCCCAGTGGGACAAATGGGATATCTATGCCGCCTATGTCACCGACTCCATTGACCAGCCCACCTGGGCGAATTCAAGCAACCCAATGGCGTCCAATTCGGTGTGGGAGAAAACGGGCTCGGGCCTGAGCCTTGAGGCCGACTACCGCATGACCAACAAGCTGATGCTGGGCATGCGCTACGACCAGATGTCTCCCGGCGGCCTGAAGCAACTGCCCATGGGCAGCACCGATCAGCTCAATGTCGATGCCTCCTTTTTGGCAGCCATCGCCAAGTACTACACCAGCCCCAACATCGGCCTGTACGTGCGCGCCCATTTCAATCTTGAGAGCAACAAAAAGAACCCCATTGGCAGTGGTGCGGATGAACACCCGGCCACCAATCTGGAGAACATGCTCACCGCAGGGGTGGACATGGCTTTCTAGCCCGGAAGCCCCCGTGCGCTCATAAAAAAACACGCCCCCTCTCCGCCAGCCACGCTCACTGGCGAGGGGGCTTTGCTTTACAACCCACCTCTTTGCTTGATCTCCCAGTAGCTGTTCACCACGCTCACCGCCAGTTCGCCGGGGACCACATCCAGATTCAACACCCCTCGCTGCAAGAGTTGACGCCGGGCCCGTTGGCGTTGATCGAGATAGTGGCTGACCCCCAGATAGTTGAGCGCATCGTTGAAGTGGGTCACTGGCTTCTGAAGCGTCTGGTCAAGCACCTCTTCACGCAAATTGGCGATGAGGACGAGGTGTTTTTTGCCTAGTAAATGCAACACGCTGTGCAGCTCATCGACGCTCTCCTGGGCCAGATTGGTGACAAGAACAATCAGCGAACGTTTACGCTGGCGCCGCAACACCTCCTGCGCTGCGGCGGCGTAGTCCGAGGCGTGGGTGGTGGGCTGCAGATCGTAGACGTTGTTAAGGATGGTGTTCACTGCGTTGGTGCTTTTCACCGGCGGCAGCCAGCGCCGCTCCCCACCAAAGCTCATCAGCCCCACGGCATCCCCCTGTTTCAGGGCAACGTAGCTGAGCAGCAGCACGGCATTCAGGGCGTGGTCGAAGTGGGAGAGCTGATCATCCTGAGTGCGCATGCGGCGACCCGTGTCGAGCATAAAGAAGATCTGTTGATCGCGCTCATCCTGATACTCCCGGGAGATCAGCTTGTGACGCCGCACGGTGGCCTTCCAGTCGATCTGGCGCAGCGTGTCCCCGCCGCGATAGTCCCGCAACTGGTGAAACTCCAGCCCCTCACCACGGCGCGGTGTGCGTTTGATGCCGAGCTGGCTGGTGTGGTTATCCGTTGCCAACAGCTGGTAGGAGGCGATGGCGGCAAAATCCGGGTAGACCCGCACCTGCTCCGGAGCCCCCCACAGATGCGTCCGGCACCAGAATTTCAGCACCGAGGGCAGCCGCACCTGAGTCCCGCCAAACGAGGCATTACCCCGCTTATTTGGGCGCAGGCGATAGCTCATGCGAGTCACCTGCCCCGGGTGCAACTCAACACGACGGGGCAGATACTGAACCTCCATCCCGTCGGGGTAGAGATCGAACAGTTCAACCTCAACCTGCCGGGCCGCGCTGTGGTGCACCGTCAGCACCACCTCGGTCCAGCGTTTTACCGGCACATTGGCAGGCAGATGACGCCCCAGCGTCAGCGGCGCAAAGCGCCCCAGCTGCAGCCAGTCCCAGGCCGCCAGAACGGCAGTGACGATCACCCCCACCACCACCCCGTCCAGCAACAGCTCGCTCACGCCGGCCACCCACGCTGCATCAATCAAACGCAGCAACGCCGCCATCAGCGCCAGCCCGGCCCAGGCAGCCACCCACCGGAGCAGACGCGGCTGCGGTGCAGTACGCCCCGGTTTCATCGGCGCGGCGCCGCCACCTGTTCAAGAATATCCGCCAGTAACTGATCCGCTGAAATGCCTTCAATCTCGCGATCGGCGGACAGCAACAGGCGGTGGCGCAATACCGGCCGGGCGATCAGTTTGATGTCGTCCGGCGTTACAAAATCCCGCCCATTGAGTAGTGCCTGCGCCTTGGCGGCCCGCACCAGGGCGAGGCTGCCCCGCGGCCCGGCACCCATGGCCAGACCGGCCCAGTCACGGGTAGCGCGGACGATGCGCACGGCGTAGTCGAGCACCTGGTCGTCCACCGTAAAGCGACAGACCAGCCCTTGCAGGGCGGCGATCTCCTGCGGCTGCACCAGCGCCCGGACATCACTCAGTTGAAACGCCCCCGTGGCCACGCCCTCGGTGATCAATTTCACCACCCGCACCTCCTCTGCCTCGCTGGGGTAGTCGATAAAAATTTTCATCAGGAAGCGGTCCAGCTCGGCTTCAGGCAGCGGGTAGGTGCCCTCCTGCTCGATGGGGTTCTGGGTGGCCAGCACCATAAAAGGCTCACCCGTGGTGAAAGCTTTGCCTTCGATAGTGATCTGGCGCTCCTGCATCACCTCCAGCAGCGCCGCCTGGGTTTTGGCCGGGGCGCGATTGATCTCATCCGCCAGCAGCAGGTTGGTAAACGCCGGTCCGCGGCGCACCTGGAACTGCTTGCTGTTCATGTCATAGATGGCGTGGCCGGTGACATCGCTGGGCATCAGGTCCGGCGTGAACTGAACGCGGGAGAATTCGCCGTGAAAGCATGTGGCCAGGGCCCGCACCAGCAGCGTTTTCCCCAGCCCCGGCACGCCCTCGATCAGCACATGCCCGCCAGCCAGCAACACCACCAGCACCTGGTCCACCACTCTCTCCTGGCCCACCAGCACTTTGTTGATCTCCTGCTGCAGGCCCAGCACGATGCTCCGGGCGCGGTCAAAATCGATGGAAGGGGTGGGTGTCATAGTCGGTTCCTTATGGTCTGTAGTCCTTGAACGGTGGCCACCAGATGGTGGGATCTTTTTAGCCGGGGGGAAGCCATGGCCCGGGCAACGGCAGCGGCTGACAGCTGGGTCAAATGGGCGATGGCGGCGCACTGATCGTCAAAATCCAGTGCGTCGAAACCGGGCTGGCGGCGCTGCATCCGGGCCAGAATCGACTGTTGCAGCGCCGCCACCAGCGCATCAGCCTGGCCATGACGCCAGGCAAACATGGCGCTGGCATGA
>JALTMR010000192.1 GCA_027001525.1 Gammaproteobacteria bacterium | reverse complement strand
GGGATGTGGTGATGGCGTTCTCCAACTCCGGCGAGACGGAAGAGATCCTCACCATCCTGCCGCTGATTAAACGCCTGGGGGTGCCGCTGATTGGCCTGACCGGCAATCCGCCGTCAACCCTGGGCCGGGCCGCCGATGTGCACATTGACGTCAGCGTGGCGGAGGAGGCCTGTCCCCTGGGGCTGGCCCCCACGGCAAGCACCACTGCGGCGCTGGCCATGGGCGATGCGCTGGCCGTGGCGCTGCTTGAGGCCCGTGGTTTTACCGCAGATGATTTTGCCCGCTCGCATCCCGGTGGCCGGCTGGGGCGACGGCTGCTGCTGTTGATTCGCGACATCATGCACAGTGGTGATGAGCTACCCAAAGTGACACCGGAGGTGCGGGTGGTGGACGCGCTGATGGAGATGAGCCAAAAGGGCCTCGGCATGACGGCGGTGGTGGATGGGCAGGATCGATTGATTGGTGTCTTCACCGATGGCGATGTGCGGCGGGCGCTGGACAACAGCGTCGATGTACACCAGGCCACTATCGAAACGGTGATGTCCAGGGGCTGTAAAACAGTGGGGCCGGATGACCTGGCGGCCGAGGCCCTGAATTTGATGGAGACCCACAAAATCAGCGCCTTGCTGGTGGTGGATGACAATAACGCCCTGGTCGGGGCGCTGAACATGCACGATCTGCTGCGCGCAGGCGTGGTGTGACGGGAGAGCGATGATGCAGGATGTGTTGGCCAAGGCGGCCCGGATCAAACTGATGATTTTTGATGTCGATGGCGTGCTGACCGACGGTGGCCTGTTCATGGACAAGGATGGCCACGAGTACAAAAAATTTAACTCCCGCGACGGTCATGGCATGAAGATGCTGCAAGCGACCGGTGTCGATATTGCCATTATCACCGGGCGCTCGTCAGATGTGGTGGGGCATCGCATGACGGGGCTGGGGATCAAGCACGTCTACCAGGGCCAGCACGATAAACGCGTGGCCTTTTTGCAGCTGCTGAAAGACCTCAACCTGGAAGCGGAAGAGGTGGCCTATATGGGGGACGATGTGATCGATCTGCCCGTGATGCGCAAAGTGGGGTTTGCCACTGCAGTGGCCGATGCCCATCAGCTGGTCAGACAGCACGCCCATTGGCAGGCCCCCAGCGCCGGTGGGCGCGGCGCGGCACGCGAGGTGTGTGAACTGATTATGGAAGCGCAGGGGACGTTGGTCGACCAGATGGCTCAGTACCTGGAAGATTAGGCAGCAATGGTTCAAGCCCGCCACAACAAACGCCTGATCGGCCTCTCTGCCGTTGTGGTGTTGGTGCTGCTGGCCTGGTGGATGCAGCAGGATGAAGAGTTTTCGCGTTCGCTGGAGCGTATTGACGGGCGCATCCCCGACTACTATCTGAAGGATTTTCAGGTCACGGTGATGGATGAAACAGGCCGCCTGGCCCATCGTCTTGACGGGCGTTCGCTGAACCATTTTGCCGAGGACGACACGGCTGACCTGAGTCAACCGCTGCTTCGTCTTTATCGTGACGATGGCCGCGTCTGGGTGATGCAGTCCCGGGTGGCCAAGGCGTTCGACGGCGGCGACTACCTGTTGCTTGAAGGCGAGGTGGAGGTGCATCGTGAGGCGGCAGCGGGAGTGCCCCGGCTGGAGATGACGAGTCGCGACCTGTGGGTCTATCCCGAGCGTCAGTATGCCGAGTCGGATGAAGAGGTTGTGGTTCAGGAAGGGGTCAGTACAACACGGGGCCGGGGGGTGCAGATCGATCTGGCCGGCGCTCGTCTGAGCTTGATGTCAGCGGTGCAGGGGAATTATGTTTTTACGAATCGTTAGTGTGTGGCTGCTGGTGCTCGGTATGCCGGTCGCTGGCTGGGCGATGGACAACACGTCCCCCATTCATATCGAGTCCGATAGCCTGGATATCGATGACAGCCGGGGCATCAGCACCTATCGTGGCAATGTTGTTTTTCGCCAGGGTGGCAGCCAGTTGTGGGCGGACGAAATTGTGATCTATATCAAAAATCGTCAGCGGCTGGAAAAGGTCGAGGCTCTGGGTCAACCGGCCCGCTTTAAACTGGTGCCTGATGACAGGAGCCAGGAGGTGACCACCGGTGAGGCGGCGCGGATTGAGTACCGGGATGAGGTCGGCATTATGTTGCTTCGGGGCCAGGCGAATCTGCTTCAGGCGGGCAATGTTTTCTCTGGTGATGTCATCGAATATGACACGCTCAAGCGGATTGTTCGGGCCGGCAAGGTGGTGGATGCCCGCAGCGAAGGGCGCGTTAAGGTCACTATTTTGCCGCGTCAGGCAGACGAACAGGGGGCGGCACCGTAGCCATGTCCACGCTCGCCGCTGAAGGTATTTGCAAGGCTTACCGTGGTCGTCAGGTGGTCAATGGGGTGTCTCTGGCGGTCAACAGCGGCGAAGTCGTGGGATTGTTGGGCCCCAACGGTGCCGGAAAAACCACCAGTTTCTATATGATCGTCGGCCTGGTGGCCTGCGATGAAGGTCGTCTGATGTTGGACGATAAGGATATTACGGCACTGCCGATGCATGCGCGGGCCCGGCTGGGCATTGGTTACCTGCCGCAAGAGGCCTCCGTTTTTCGCAAGCTCAGTGTTGCCGATAACATCATGGCGATTTTGCAGACACAGCCCCAGCTCAGCAATACGGAGCGCCAGGCATCTCTTGATGCCCTGTTGCAGGAATTGCATATCGGGCATATTAGTGACAGTTTGGGGATGAGCCTGTCGGGGGGAGAGCGTCGCCGGGTGGAGATTGCCCGCGCACTGGCGATGCAGCCACAGTTTATTTTGTTGGATGAGCCCTTTGCCGGGGTTGATCCGATTTCGGTGATCGATATCCAGCGCATCATCACTCACCTGCAAGAGCGAGGGATTGGTGTGCTGATTACCGATCATAGCGTACGTGAAACACTGGGTATCTGTGAACGTGCCTACATCATGAGTGAAGGCCAGGTGATTGCCGAAGGCGCACCGGAGGTGGTGATGGCCAACGAGCAGGTACGAAGGGTTTATCTGGGGGAGCATTTTACGCTGTAGTTTGCGGCCGAAAGTCAATACTGTTTTGTCCGTAACACCACGGTAATATAGCGCCTTTGTGACTGCCCCAAGAGATCGAGAATTAGTCAGTTTATGAAACAAACGCTTCAGCTTCGTCTGGGTCAGCATTTAACTATGACCCCGCAGTTGCAACAGGCCATTCGTCTGCTGCAACTGTCGACATTGGATCTACAGGCAGAAATCCAGGAGGCTCTGGAGACCAACCCGATGTTGGAGGTGGGCAGTGGTGACAATGCCAGCGCCGATTCCAGCGCCGATGACGCGTGGGAGTCGCGTGCCGAAACGCCGACCGAGCCTGCCTCTTCAACCGAAAACACGAAGGCCGAGGCCAGTGAGAGCGCAACGCCTGAGCCTGCTTCCGAGACGATACAGGACATTCCCGACGAACTGCCCGTCGACAGCAATTGGGACGATGTCTACGACAGCCTGCCCGCAGCGTCGGCCTCCTCTGTGTCGGCGGATGATCAGCAGCGCATGTTCGAGAATCAGAGCGGTGGCGGGGAGAGCCTGCAACAGCACCTGATCTGGCAGATGGAGCTGACGCCGTTTAGCCCTACCGATCAGTTGATTGCCGAGGCGATCATCGACTCCATCGGTGATGACGGTTATGTCACCAGCAGCCTTGAAGAGATTCACCAGGGGCTGGCAGACGAGCACGAGATAGAGCTGGATGAGGTGGAAGCAGTACTGCACCAGATTCAGAACTTCGACCCCCTCGGCGTGGGGGCGCGCGATTTGCGCGAGTGTTTGCTGATTCAGCTGCGCCAGGAGGATCGCTCCGATGCCGATATTGGTCGCGCCTACGAAGTGGTGGATCACTATCTCGAGATGCTGGGAGGGCGCGATTACAACCAGATTTTGCGGCGCATGAAGATCTCTCTGGAGCAGTTGCAGGCTGCCGTCAGCGTGATCCAGACCATGAATCCCCGGCCGGGCACGGCCATCGCCTCCGAGCCGGCGGAATACATTACGCCGGATGTGGTGGTGAAAAAGAACAAGGGCAAATGGGTGGTGGAGCTCAATCCTGACACCATGCCCAAGCTGCGGGTGAACTCCCAGTACGCCGGCTACATCAAACGGGCAGACAAGAGCGCCGACAACACTTACATGAAGAACCAGCTGCAAGAGGCACGCTGGTTTATCAAAAGCATTACCAGCCGTAACGAGACGCTGTTGAAGGTGGCCACCTCCATCGTTGAACATCAGCGCGGCTTTCTCGAACATGGTGAGGAGGCGATGAAGGCGATGGTGTTGCACGATATCGCTGACGAGCTGGGCATGCACGAATCGACCATCTCTCGCGTGACGACCAAAAAATACATGCACACCCCGCGTGGCGTGTTCGAGCTGAAGTACTTTTTCTCCAGCCATGTGAGCACAGCGACCGGCGGGGCATGCTCCTCCACGGCGATCCGGGCATTGATCAAAAAGCTGGTGGCGGCAGAGATGCCGGCCAAACCCCTGAGTGACAGCAAACTGGCCAAAATTCTCGAGGATCAGGGGATCAATGTGGCCCGTCGCACCGTGGCAAAATACAGGGAGGCGATGTCTATTCCGCCTTCCAATGAGCGGCGCAGGCTGGTGTAACCACCACGGATTGCCCGCGAGTTTGATAACTAGAAAAAAAGAAGAATGAAATGGGGATAGCCGATCTGTTAACGCTTGATCGCGTGGTGAGTGATGCTCGCGTCAGCAGTAAAAAACGGGCGCTGGAGCTGTTAAGCGGCCTGCTGGCCGATATCGAGCCGGCGCTGAGTGAAAGTGAGATTTTTGACGGTCTGGTAGCCCGTGAGCGGCTGGGGAGTACCGGGCTGGGCCATGGTATTGCCATTCCTCACGGACGTTTTAAACACCTTACCGGTGCCTATGGTGCGGTGGTCAAGCTGGCTGAACCAGTGGACTTTGACGCAGTGGATGGCGAACCGGTCGGTCTGGTCTTTGCCTTGGTGGTGCCCGAGGAGTCGACTGATGAGCATCTGCAACTACTCTCTGCTCTGGCGGAGATGTTTCGTGATGAAACGGTGCGGCAGCGGCTTTTTCAGGCCGCTTCGGCAGACGAGTTGATCGAGATTTTCCAGAACCGGGGCCTGTCGGGGTAGGCGTCCCGCCTCCTTGCTGATCTCCTTTAGCTGTGGACATAGATACTCTTTTTCAGCGCCATCAATCACATCTGGGGCTGGCTCTGATGGCGGGTGGCTCTGGCTTAAGCCGGCCATTGCAGGCGCTGGAGCAGGTGCTGATTGCGCCTCGCAACAAGCTCTCACGGAATGCAGTTAACCATTTTTCTTGTGTGGTTATCTGTAACGGTCATCCGCCCCCCGGGCCGCTTTGTCACCACTGCGACGCACACGCTATTCCCCTTTTAACCGCTTCTGTCAACGAGGTTGCCGTGGCCAGGGCATTGGCCCAAAGTCTGGCTGAACAGCCCGTCGCACCGCCTGACGAGTACCCTAAAATCGGTACCGTGGTGGATGTTTTCGGCTGTGGTGTGCTGCTAAGTGGCCCCAGTGGCATAGGCAAAAGCGAATTGGCGCTTGGCCTGGTGGACCGGGGCCACGCCCTGGTGGTCGATGACGGCCCCGAATTTCAGGTGGACAATGACAACGCCTTGCTGGCCAGTTGCCCGTCAGGTTTTGAGGGGATGATCGAGGTGCGGGGCGTGGGGATTGCGGATGTGCGCCAGCTCTACGGCGACCGAGCGTTGACCGCGCTCACCCGGCTCTCACTGATCATTGAGCTGGGGAGTGCGCCGGAGGCACCCTCGGGGGGGGGCGATCGGATTGCCCCAGCGACGCGCACAGTTTTTATTAACACTATCGAGCTACCCTTGCTAAAATTGGTCACATCCCCGGGGCGGAATCTTCCACTGGTGGTTGAAGTGGCTGTGAAACGACAGCAGTTGGCTTAGGCGTCTGTCG
>JALTMR010000191.1 GCA_027001525.1 Gammaproteobacteria bacterium | reverse complement strand
CATTGATACCATTGACCAACTTCGGATTGGCGTCGGTCACTAACGACAACACATTTTTCCATGCTAATGCGGGCACTTAAAGCTCAATCCTGCTCTCAATATTTAGAAAACCAACACACTACTCACCACCCGCCGGACAACCACGACCGATGACAATAATAGTCCAATTCGGACCTATTCTGCTTATCGTAAACTGACTCACAAACATGAGGCGACGATGACACAGAAAACAGGTTAGCAACCAGACATTAATAAAACGTTAAAGTGCCGCCGCCAGTGGCGGGGAGAATCTGAAGCATCAAGAGCTGCCTTGGCAAAAGCGATCCTACTTCCAGCGCAATAGGGTCCAGCGGGGGATGAGTATGTCCGACTCCACGTTATCGCGGCGCGTCTCCATCACACCATCACCGTCAACATCAACCAGGTAGTAGGGAGGTCCTTTGGCGGGAGTAACCTCAATCATGTAGAGCGCACCATTGATCCGGTACTCTTTGATTTGACTATCATTTTTCGGCGTAATCCGCACTTCCGCGTCGAACTGGTCGGCCGCGTACCCATTCGCCGAAAAAAAGAGCAGACCACAGAGCGCAATCCGTGACAACCACGAACCTTCGCAATCCCTCACCAAAGCGTTTAAATCCATGTTCTTCATAGAGGCTAAAGATAGCATCAACCGCTTCATTAGGCGAATTCATATCGCCAGCTCTTTCGAGTGTATCCCCATTAATTCAGCACTGCCGCATCAAAGTATTGCATAATGATCAGCTATTTTTTTGACTCCAAAAAGCGACGGTTTTACATAAGCTTATGCCCACCCAGAAGACCTCAAAGCCTCTTGTTCTCGTTGATGGCTCCTCCTACCTGTTTCGAGCCTTCCACGCCATTCGTCAGCTCAGCAACTCGAAGGGGGAGCCAACGAATGCAATCTATGGCGTAATCAACATGATTCGCAAGCTGGTAAACGACTATCAGCCGGAGCGTATGGCGGTCGTCTTCGATGCAAAGGGGAAAACCTTTCGCAACGACCTCTACCCCGACTACAAAGCCAATCGCCCCCCAATGCCGGAGGAACTGCGCAGTCAGATAGAACCGATTCACGCCATCATTCGCGCCATGGGTATCCCGCTTCTGGTGGTCGATGGTGTCGAGGCCGATGACGTTATCGGAACACTCTGCACACAGGCCGGTGAGCAACAGATCGACACGCTCGTCTCCACCGGAGACAAAGACATGGCCCAACTGGTCAACGAGCACGTCAGCCTCATCAACACCATGACCGACACCTTGCTGACCCCCGCCACGGTGGAGGAGAAATTCGGTGTCCCCCCCGAGCAGATCATCGACTACCTAGCCCTGATGGGTGACAGCTCGGACAACATTCCCGGCGTCCCCAAATGCGGCCCCAAAACAGCGGTAAAGTGGCTCAAGGAGTTCGGCTCCTTTCGCGAGGTACTGGCCAACGCAGACAAAGTAAAAGGCAAAATAGGCGAAAATCTTCAGGCCAGCAAAGCGTTCTTGCCTCTCTCCTACCAGCTAGCCACCATCAAGCGTGATGTCGAGCTGGCGCTGGGGCCTCAGGATTTGAGCTTAAGTCAGCCGGACAATGCCGCCCTACGCGACCTGTTCAAGGAATTTGAATTCAAGACCTGGCTGGCCCAGCTTTCAAGTGCCGACAACCACAGCACAAATACAACCCCATCTCCCAGCCCCAAAAAAACGGACTATCAAACCATCTTCACCGAAGAGGCATTGAACAAATGGATCGACCGGTTGAGCCAGGCCGAGCTTTTTGCTTTCGATACAGAAACCACCAGCCTGGACTACATGACGGCTGAGATTGTAGGCGTCTCGCTTGCCGTCTCTGCCGGGGAGGCCGCCTACGTCCCACTGGCGCACGACTATGAAGGTGCACCAGCGCAGCTCGATCGCGCCAGCGTGCTCGACAAACTCAAACCCCTGCTGGAAGACGTCAGGCCACGCAAGATCGGCCAGAACCTGAAATACGACATGAGCGTACTGGCCAACTACGGCATTGCCTTGCGAGGCATTGCCTACGACACCATGCTGGAATCCTACGTGCTCAATAGCACCACATCGCGCCACGACATGGATTCCCTCGCCCTGACCTACCTCAACGAAGAGACCACCCACTTTGAAGAGATCGCAGGCAAGGGGGCAAAGCAAATTACCTTCAATCAGATCAACATCGACAAGGCCGCCCCCTACGCCGCCGAAGACGCCGATATCACCCTGCGCCTTCACCAGACACTGTGGCCCCAACTTGAAAAGGTTGAAGCGCTGGCCCGGGTATTTACCGAACTTGAGTGCCCGCTTATCCCTGTATTGTCCCGCATTGAGCGCGCAGGCGTACTGGTGGACCGAGAGATGCTGCACCAACAGAGCGAAGCGCTGGCTGCCCGGATGCAGGAGATCGAGCAAAACGCTTTTGCAGAGGCGGGGGAGGAGTTCAACCTCAATTCACCCAAACAAATCCAGGTGCTGCTATTCGAAAAGCAGGGACTGCCCGTGGTGAAAAAGACCCCCAAAGGCCAACCCTCCACTGCTGAATCGGTACTACAAGAACTGGCTCTGGACTACTCCCTGCCCAAACTGATTTTGGAGTATCGCTCGCTCAGCAAGCTCAAATCCACCTACACCGACAAGCTGCCGACGCAGATCAACCCAACCACCGGCCGCGTCCACACCTCATACCACCAGGCCGTAACCGCCACCGGACGCCTCTCATCTTCCGACCCCAATCTGCAAAACATCCCCGTTCGCAGTGAAGAGGGACGACAGATCCGCCAGGCTTTTATCGCGCCAAAGGGCTACCAGATTCTGGCTGCCGACTACTCACAGATCGAGCTGCGCATCATGGCCCACCTCTCTGGCGACGAGGGGTTGCTGAGCGCATTCAGGGAGGGGCGTGACATCCACACCGCCACCGCTGCCGAGATTTTCGGTATTGCCATCGACCAGGTCGAACCCAACCAGCGCCGCAGCGCCAAGGCAATCAACTTCGGCCTGATCTACGGCATGTCCGCCTTCGGCCTGGCCAAGCAGTTGAATACCACTCGCGAAGCAGCTCAAGAGTACGTCAACCTCTACTTTGAGCGTTACCCCGGGGTGAAGACATTCATGGATAAAATGCGCGCCGAAGCCCACGACCGGGGCTACGTGGAGACCCTGTTCGGCCGTCGCCTCTACCTGCCGGAAATCAACGCTCGTAATGCCCAGCGTCGCCAGTATGCGGAACGGGCCGCCATCAACGCCCCCATGCAGGGCACCGCCGCCGATATTATCAAACGCGCCATGATTTCAACCGATGCCTGGCTACGCCGCAGTGACATCGATGCCAGAATGGTCATGCAAGTTCACGATGAGTTGGTTTTTGAGATTAACGAAACGTGCCTGGAAGAGTGCCGCGAGCAGATCACCCACTGGATGACCCAGGCAGCCGAACTGGCTATACCGTTGGTCGTAGACAGCGGAATTGGGACAAACTGGGACGAAGCACACTAGCCCGCCGCCAGTGGGAAGGCCTTTCGAATAATTAATTTCAAAATAGCCCTTGAACTTTCCCAATAGGTGCCGATCTATTCAAGTGAGCGCGCCCCAATGCGCTCACCCGCTCCCCCTCCCTGAGCGGGACCCCTCTGCCCGGCAGCCCCATGCCGGGACATTGTTTAAGCCCCGGCCTCCCTCCAAAAACCGGCCGGGGCTTTTTTTTACCCTCTTGGCTGGCTTTGAAGTTTACAACGGTCAGGTCCAACACCTGACACCCGGCCCTCCCATGCCGATTAACATGACGGTCAATCAGCGGACCCACTCTGCCCGGTCACCCTGGCTAGAGTTCAGTGACTTGACCAACACCCGGATAGCGGCGCAGCCAAATGTTTCCATTCGTTATCCGCATTGAACTTTCTTCCGGGGGCCCTGTCAATAGGGGTGATGATTCTCACGAGATCATTTCCTCCAGAAAATGGCCCACAGACCTCGCCCTGAGGAGTGGGCCGCATCAGCCCCGGCCATGCGACTGGTTCGGGGCTTTTTTATGACCTGGGGAACTCAAACCACTCATCAAGCACCTGGCGAGCCTCATCGACCCCCGTACCTTTCAAGGCCGAGAAGAGCTGAACCGTCGCCCAGGGCTCATCACGATCGACACTATAATCCCGCGCAAGGGCATGGCGCACCTTCTGCAATACCCCTCCCGCAGCACCTCGACCCAACTTATCCGCCTTCGTCAAAAGAATATGGGTCCGCATCCCCTCATGCTGGCACCAGGAGAGCATCTGCTCATCGAATTCGGTAAAGGGGTGGCGGATATCCATCATCATGACCAGACCCCGCAGGGCCTGGCGCTGACGCAGGTAATCGCCCAGCGTCTTCTGCCAATGCTGTTTCACCTTCACCGACACCTTGGCATAACCATAACCGGGAAGATCAACGATGTAGCGCTCGTCATCCAGCTGAAAAAAATTGATCTGTTGCGTACGCCCCGGTGTTTTACTGGTACGAGCCAGTGAGCGTTGCCCCGTTATTTTATTGATTGCACTGGATTTTCCCGCATTGGAGCGTCCGGCAAAGGCGACTTCATAGCCCGCATCGGGTGGCAATTGTGAAAGCGAGTGAACCCCAATGGTGAATTGGGCACGTTGGTAGGCAGGATTTCGCATGAACAGGTCTTAGAAGGAGGAGAGAAAAAATCCCCGGCGGTGCCGAGGACAGCAAAATTAACGTTTACCGGGGCCATAGATGTAGCGGGAGAGGCTGACCTCCTCCGCACTCAGCCGACGAACCAGATGATCGAGGCTGATGATCGCATGTTCGAGCAAATTTACAGCAATGAAGGGATGCTCAACCCGCAGGCGCTTGTACATGGCGCGACTCAATTTCAACAGGCGGGTGTCATCCGCCGTAGCCTTCATGCACAACATGCGAGGCTTGCGATCGAAGAAGGACATCTCCCCCATCAGCTCACCCTCTTTCATCACGCCCACTTCGACCTCACGGCCGTGGTCATCAAACACCAGTGCCGCCTGCCCTTTAACAACAAAATAGAGGGCCTCACCCACCTCACCCGCTTTGGCAATAACCTCGTTCTGGTCGTAGGTCTCCAGTTCGGTATATTCCAGTAAGGTCTCGACCTCTGTAATCGTCAGTGACTCACAAAGATATTGCTGATTCATAAATGCTTTTAGGTCGAAACCTTTTGCCGCCGCCATGTGTCATATACTCCTGATGAAAGAAGAAAAAACAGTGATTTGATCATACCAGTTAATGATAAAGGGATGATAGCAACAACCTCAGCCGCAGACTTGCCGCGCAAGGCAAAGTGACAGACAATCCCCGCCTGCCAATGGCAAAGCCATTCATCGGTCACACTGCAACTCCAGACACTCAGTAAGGGAATGCAACAAAGGATCATCTATGAAACTTATTAAACTTACGCTCCTCTCTCTATTTCTATCCGTTAACACCGCCTGGGCTGCCAGCTTCACCGAAGGCGCGGACTACACCCGTATCATCCCGCCCCAGCCCACCAACAGCGCCGACAAGATCGAAGTTGTAGAGGTCTTCTCCTACGGCTGCTCGCACTGCTTTCGCTTCGAACCCCAACTGGAGCGCTGGAAGAAAAAGCTGGCTGACGATGTCGACTTCACCTACATGCCGGCCATTTTTCGCTCTCGCGGCGGCGCATTTGATCCCACCATGGAAGTCTACGCCCAGGCCTATTACGCAGCCGAGGCGCTTGGTGTGCTGGACAAAGTCCACATGGCTTTTTTTAACACCATTCATGTCGATAAAAAGCCACTCAATAGCCACGCCGCCGTACTCAAAGTGGTCGAAGCCAATGGGGTTGATAGCAAGAGATTTGAGAAGGCCCTCACCTCTTTTTCCGTCGCCGCCAAAGTTCGTCGTGCCAAAGAGCTGATCGGGCGCTACCGCGTCCAGGCGACGCCCTCCATGGTGGTCAATGGCAAATACCTCACCTCACCCACGCGCCAGCTCTCGCCACGCAACATGCTGAAG
>JALTMR010000190.1 GCA_027001525.1 Gammaproteobacteria bacterium | reverse complement strand
GGCCTGGTTGTCGCCATCGAGGTAGAGAAAGACCTCTACCGTATCGCCCGTTTTATAGCCCTTGGGGCAGAGCTTGGTCGGCAGAAGCACCTTGCCCAGTTCGCCGCCATCGAGAAAGGCCCCGTAAGGGGATTGTTCAATAATCTGAAGTGTGTTGAATGTGCCAAGGTCTGCCATTGCCGATCTCAAGTTGATGGGGATGGGCCCATATTAACCCATTCCGTGAGAGGCCCTGTCAGTATCTAAGCCGGAGTGAGGGGCGTATGATGTGCGCTAATTTCACTCGATGGGGACGGGATAGTTATGGCACTGAAGGCGACGATTTTTAAAGCCGAACTGCACATTGCCGACATGGACCGGCACTATTACTACAGCCACTCGCTGACCCTCGCCCGACACCCCTCCGAAAGTGACGCGCGAATGATGGTGCGCCTGCTCGCCTTTGCTCTGAACGCACAGGAGGGGCTGCAATTTACCAAAGGGTTGAGCGAAGATGATGAGCCGGAGTTATGGCAGCGCAGCCTTTCCGATGAGATCGGTTTGTGGGTCGATCTCGGCCAACCGGACGAAAAACGTGTTCGCAAAGCCTGCGCCAGGGCTGAAAAGGTATCGATCTACACCTATCAGCAACGCAGCGCCCAGGTCTGGTGGGAACAAAACAGGGCTAAGCTACAGCGTTTTTCCAATCTGGAGGTTGTCAGCGTGGCGGATGAATCGGTAGCCGCACTGACCCGATTTACGGCCAGAACCATGCGCCTGCAGTGCAATATTCAGGACGGCCAGATTTGGGTCGGTGACGATTCGGGAATGGTGGACGTGGCGTTGACGAGCTGGAAGGCGGCGAAATAATCGGGACAAACGCCGTGTGTTGTCCCGGCTTATTGGCTTGTCAAACGATACCAGGAGTCTTTCGGACTTAGGAATAACCTACTGCGCTGGTGGGAGAGTGGTTCAAATTTCCCCGATTTTTCGTGACATAGCCCCACTATGCGCCTCAAAATCGTAAAAATTTGCACTCGCTCTCCCATCATGCTCGCTACGATTACCTAAGTCCGAAAGACTCCTAACCGCCCTTGCTCATTTGGCAAAGTTCGCGTTTGGCCAGCGCATCGCCCCGGTTCCAGGGCAGCATGCCCAACGCATTGGCCAGGGGGCAGAAACCGGAGATGCCGGCCATGGTCAGGCCCGCGCCAAACGCCGCGGCGCCCCAGGCGAAGAGCGGGTTCACGAACAGGGCCAGCAGGCCAAAAGTCAGTACGCCCAGGCCCACCACCAGTTGCACCTGGCGCATCAGGGGCAGCGGGGCCTTTTTAGGCTTGGCAACGGTTGCCTTGCCCTGCTTTTTCCATTCGATAATACCGCCCTGGTAGATTTCATAGGTGTGGGCGTCGTTGAACCCCAGGCCCAGTGCCATGGCCTGAGCCTGCTTGGCGCGTACGCCGCTGCGGCACATGATGACGATGTTGCGCTCACCTAGCTGATTGAGAATGCCGGGAGCCAGGCTGTTGAACTTGGACAGCGGAATGCTGATGGAATGCTCGATGTGTTCGACGGCAAATTCATCCTCTTCACGCACATCAATTATGACCTGATCACTCATCGCAAGGTGACTCCACTTAGATTCGAAAGCGGCGATTATACCCCATCCTGCCCATTTGCTTTTCTACGGCCTGGCGAGGCCTGCGGTATACTCGCCGCCTCCTTGCGAATATCAAGAGAATCGACATGGTGTTTGGCCTGTTTAAAAAACAGCCCTTGCTTGAAGAGGATGTGGTGACATGGCTCTTCAGCGGTTTTGGCTGGGCGCTGAGAAACTTCGGTAACGAGCGATTTAACGAGGCAGTATTGGTGACCCCCAGCAACCGCCACTTTCCGGGGCGCGAAGCGAGCGTTGAGGGTATGGCCGGGCTGATCCTCGATCGCGTCAAAGGCTATGCCGGCCTTGCCCACTGGCCCACCCGTCTCATCAACCACCATGAATACGATGCTGACCCCACGGCTGAAGCCAGCAGTCGTCAAGTGCTGGAAAATGCCGCAGAGCTTAAGTTAACGCTGTTCTACGAACCTCAGCAGGTGGCTAATCCGCAGGTCATGATTGCCAATTACGCGCACGCACTGGCCCACCATTTGGGTGGTTTAGCCCCCGAGGCGCCCCCTTGTGATGAAGATCAGTGGCTGCATCTGATGGAGGTGGTGGCGGTCTATATGGGGTTTGGCATCATCATGGCGAATACGGCCCACCCCTTTCGTGGCGGGGGCTGCGGTGGTTGTCGCTCGGCAGCGATGGATCGCAGCGGTTTTCTGGCGGAAACTGAGGTGACCTACGCTCTGGCCATCTTTTGTGTCTTGAAAGGGCTTCCCGTTGCCGATGTTACCGGGCTGTTGAAAGGTTCACTGCGCGGTTTTTTCAAAAAGGCAGTGAAAGAGGTCAGCGCACGGCAAGAGGCGCTGGATGCCCTGCGCCACATCCGCTCCCCTTCACTGGGGGCCCTTTGACATCAGGGTGGCTCGCAGAAAGGTCTGCTGGATCAGATAGGCATCCGAGCTGGCGCGGTGGCGTGTGATGTTGAGGTCTCGGCGCACCCGTTCGTGGGTGGGGTGCCACAGCTCATAGTGCATCTCCTGGAACAAGGTCTGCAGCTGGTCAATTTTGAACATCTGGGGCAGTTCGGCTTTATGGTAGAGCAGGGCGATCCAGCTGCTGTCGAAACTCCAGGCATCGCTGTACACCGTTTTTCCTGCCAGTAGCGTGTTCAGCGTCTGGGCGACGACGCTCAGTGATTTTCCCTGCTTTGCCAATAGCTCGCGGCTGATGCCGTGGGCTTTCTCCCCCGCCGCATCCCAGTGGTTCCACTCCTCGTGAGGTTTGATGAGAAAACAGGCCGTCTGGCCGTCAGGCAGGGCAACGCCTATCTCGATGGGATAGCTGCCCTGGCCAAAACCCGAGGCTTCAACGTCGATAATGGTGGGAATAAATGTCTCTGGCATCAGCTGCTTATGATTCTTTTTAAGGGATGTTTCAGTGTAGTCGGACTAATGGAGAGGTGGCTTTAATGTGATGTCCCCGGCAGGCCATACACTGGTCAAGCCAGGGGCAAACGAATATCATGCAGCGATCAATTGATAACGCCAGTGGACCACAAGATGGGGAGTCTGAAGCATGAATGAGCAAGGTGGGTCTCCCTACGCAATCCCCCGAATCAGCCTCGGGATGAAGCCCTATATTTTTATCCCGCTGCTGGGGGTGATTATCTATTCGCTGTGGGAGAATGACGCCGTTGAAAACGTCACGGCCCCCGTGGACGTCGTCCCTCCCATCGAACACAGCGCATCGTTGGAGACGATGGTGGGTCACTGCGCTGAGTGCCACGGAGAGACCGGAGCCGACAGCAGCGGCGAAGAGCCTTACCTGGCAGGTCAGAACATCGATTACCTCGTTTTCGCCATGCGCACCTACACCATGGGGATTCGTCATCACGCAGACATGGAAGCGGCCATCAGCGGCATTACCCTCAAGGACGTGAAGCAGCTGGCTGCCTACTATGCGTCCCAGGATCTGGCATGGCAGGGTGATGGCGTGGGGGTTGAGGCCTTCCCCGAGTTTTCTGCCACCGACGATCCGCTTGTGGGCGGCGAACGGCTGGCCCGCAGCCAGTGCGCCAGCTGCCACGGTCTGCCGGTTCAGGCCGGTGTGCCAAAGCTCAATGGGTTGGCTTTTGAATACCTGCTGGGCGCGATGAGCGAATACCAGCGCCAGCAGCGCTCCCATGTGATTATGGGGGAGGCGGTCTCTGGCCTTTCTATTTACCAGCTGGAGCAGCTCAGCTTCTACTACGCCAATCAGCCGCCCGAGAGGGCCGACGAGCTGCCTGCCAGGGCGGCGGAGGCGCCCGAACGGGTGACATCTTGCAATGGCTGTCATGGGGATGATGGCAATAGCCGCAAAAAGAGTGTGCCGAGCCTGGCCGGACAAGACCGGGATTATTTCATTCGTGCCATGCAGGGCTATCAGCAGGGTGAGCGCAAGAGTGAAAAAATGGCGCGGGCTGTCGCTTCCCTGAGCGAGCCTGAAATCACCGCGCTGGCGGATTATTACGCCGGCTTGCCACACCAGCCCGTGCGGGTGCGGCAGTTTAAAAAGCCCAAAAAACTCGCCAAGGCCTGCAACACCTGCCACGGTTATAACGGCCACAGCCAGAACCCCAGCCGCCCGGCCATTAGTGGCCAGGTTGAGGGTTATATCGTCAATGCCCTGCGTCAGTATCAACACGGTGAGCGCGACAATAACGCGATGCGCAAGATAACCCAGACCCTGAGTCAGCTGGAACTTTTAGCCATCGCCGATTTCTATGCCAATCAAGATTAGGGGATATTCTCTATCACTGTTTGTGGTTAGGTTTATCTTCTTTTCGCGACCAACATGCAGCGACAGTGCCCCTGAAGCTAGGAGCCTGTCGGATTTAGGAATAATCTACTGCGCTGGTGGGAGAGCGGTTCAAATGTCCCCGATTTTTCGTTGCATAGCCCCACTATGCGCCTCAAAATCGTGAATATTTGCACACACCCTCCCACCATGCTCGCTACGATTACCTAAATCCGACAAGCTCCTAGGGGCTCAACTTAACTACAAGCCAGAAGGAAAAAATGATGGCCAATTGCTGTAGCCCAACCAAATCAACGTCAGAGAATGACCACTCTGTCCAGGACGAACACCGCCAGAGTGTGCGCGATGCCTACGCCCAGGTCGCCAATGCCAGCAGCGGGGGTGACAAGTGCGGTATCGAGAGCAGTTGTTGCGGCGTCTCTGATGATGTGGCGATCAACACCCTGATCTCCACCCGCCTGGGGTATAGCGAAGAGGATCTGGCCAAGGCTCCCGCCGGTGCGGACATGGGGCTGGGCTGTGGTAACCCCCGCGCCATCGCCTCACTGAAAGCGGGCGAAACGGTGGTCGATCTGGGGGCCGGCGGTGGGTTTGACTGCTTTCTGGCTGCCCACGAAGTGGGCGAAAGCGGTCACGTCATCGGCATCGACATGACCCCGGATATGCTGAGTAAAGCGCGCAGCAATGCCGTGAAGGGAAAATTCACCAACGTCGAATTTCGTCTGGGCGAGATTGAGCACCTGCCGTTGGCGGATGAGAGTGCCGATGTCATCATCTCCAACTGCGTTATCAATCTCTCGCCCAACAAACCCCAGGTATTTAAAGAGGCTTTTCGCGTACTCAAACCGGGGGGGCGTTTGGCCATATCCGACGTGGTGGCCACAGTGGAGCTGCCGGAAGCGATGCGCAACGACGCCGATCTGATTGCCGGCTGCATGGGCAACGCTTCCCTGGTCGATGAGCTGGCGGCGATGATCACGGCCGCAGGCTTTGTGGATGTTCGTATCGAGCCCAAAGACGAGTCGAAGGCGTTCATCCGCGACTGGGCACCGGATCACAACGTGACCGATTACGTTGTCTCCGCCACCATCGAAGGGGTCAAGCCTGCTTGCTAGCCGGCCTCGTGTGTTTGAGCCTGTCCCCTGCTGCTCGGGGAGGGGGCTAGCTTTGTTCGGCCTGGTGTCTGTTTTTCAGGTCGACGTAGTGGCGGGCTGAAAACGTCAGGTAGGCCAGTTCATTTTCCGTCAGAGCACGCACTTTTCTTGCCGGGCTGCCGAGCCACAAGTAACCTCCTTCGATGACTTTGCCCGGGGCGACCACCGTCCCGGCACCCACCATTGCTTTTGCCTGCACAAGTGCTCCGTCGAGCACGGTGGCACCCATGCCGATGAGGGCATAGTCCTCAATGGTGCAGGCGTGGAGCGTGGCATTGTGGCCCACGGTGACACCATCGCCGAGGCTAAGGGGAAAGCCACCGGGGTTGAACTGGTTGTCTGCCGTGACGTGGAGCACGGCACCGTCCTGAATATTGCTGCGCTGGCCAATGGTTATACGGTGCACGTCACCGCGAATGGCGACCATCGGCCAGATGGAGCTGTCTGCGCCGATGGTGACGTCCCCGATCACCACAGCAGCATCATCGACATAGGCGCTGGAGGCAATAGTGGGGCTGTGCCCCTGGTAGCTGCGAATAGCCATTTTCTTGAAATCTCCTAAACAAGCGTGACCAGTTCTTCAGAACTGGTGGGATGGAT
>JALTMR010000189.1 GCA_027001525.1 Gammaproteobacteria bacterium | reverse complement strand
TGTCAGCAGCGACCCGAAAGTCTATGGATAACGTATCCAATATTTCAATTACGAATGAGTATTACCGGGGCCGTATTGGCGGGCTCTACAGCTCCATGTGGTATAGCTTCTATGAGTTTATGTATCAGTGGTACGCCGATGCCAGTATTGAAAGCAAAGTGGATCCGTTTTCCAAAACGCTGTTTGCGGATGCAAATCTGGGCCAAAATTTCAGCCGCACCTGGTGGCCCATTGAGCGGACCACGCCGGGTTCTCTGCGCTTTAATTTTAATCAGGCCCTTGTAGTGAGTAATGCCTGGGGGCGTTATGAGGAGAGTGCCGCCCAGGTTGATAAAGATATATACGAGATGGCGCTGTCGGCGAATAAGCTCAGGCACTCCGCCTCTCTCGCCTTCAACAGCCAGTTGTGGAAGGGGGACGTGCTGGCGCAGGTGACGCTGTCTGATTCCCGAGAGATGGGGGACTTGAATGCGGTGTACCAACTTATCAATGCGCAGTTCAATTGTACCCAGGCTCTGGGGGGGAAGAGTTTTTTGAGTGGCAATTTTACGGTTCAGCAGGTATTGAGTGAGTACGACGAGGTGATCCGCTATAGCGGTGTTGATAGTGCGACAAATCAAAGTGTTGTGCCTGGTGATGTGATAACGCGGGAGCGGGATACGAAGACAAGTACGGCCAGCATCCGTTTTGAGCATGTGCGGGCCTTTGGTGTGCCGCGGCTGCGATTTACCACTAATTATATGGTTTCAAAAATCTCGACCGCCGGGGCGTTGGATCGAGAGGATTGGGAGAGTGCGCTGAGCTATCGTATCGGTTTGCTGGATACGAATGTTAGCTACCGCGTAACGGATACTGACGGACGCGATTATGATCTGTTATACTTCCGGGTTATGCGTCGCTTCTAGGCGCAGTTTTGTATCAGGGCAAAAAACTATAAATCGTGAGGAGATCGTTCACTATGTCAAGTTCGACCAAGCATAGTAAGTGGCGGTATGTCTTGCTGGGGGTTACTGCGTGGCTGGCCGCGTTCATGATCCCCCAGGCGGCGCATGCTGAGTATGGGGATGTTGTAATCAATAACTACGCGGATGCGGCTGGTATTCGTCCAGCAGTGTTCCCTCATTGGTTTCATCGTATTCGCTTCCGTTGTAAAGTTTGCCACGCTGACTTGGGCTTTCAGTTCAAGGCGGGTGGTAACAAAATCGATATGGCTAAAATTATCGACGGTAAATTCTGTGGAGCTTGTCACAACGGTGAGGTTGCCTGGTCAGTTGAAAACTGCGCCATGTGTCACTCCGGTGTACCAGGAACACCTACACACTTCCATGGTAGTACGGTTCAGAGCTTGATCGCTCCAGCCTACAAACCGCTGGAAGGCAAATAAGCGAGGAGGGGGATGCATATGAAAAATAAAATTATTTTGACCTCTGCTTTGGCTTTGGTTATTTCTGGTCCTGCATTTAGTGCCGACGGTGTATCTGCTGAAGAAGTGACTGCTTCAGCCGCAACGCCAGAGCCTGTTGTGGTTGCACAAGTTGCTGGTGCTAACGTATTCAATCGTAATCTCAAAAAGGTGAAAGTGAAGAACGCTCCTCCTCCGGAGGATGGGATTCACGATCCGGAGAATGAGGGTACTTACGTTCTTCAGCCACCCTTGGAGGCCTATCAGGGTCTGCCAACAAGTCCCTATGGAAACTATGTGGACTGGGTGAAGGCGATTGATGAGAAGAAACTCCAGCCTCGCTGGGACCGTATCGACTCTTCTGAAGAAGCCTTCGTTATGGACCTGGATGTGTTGCGTGAAGTTAAGGCCTCTGTGCCCGATGTTATCTTCCCGCATCGCCAGCACACTGAGTGGTTGGCTTGCTCTAACTGCCACCCGGCGATCTTCATTCCCCAAAAAGGGGCTAACCAGATAAACATGTCTGGTATTTTGCTGGGTCAGAAGTGCGGTGTGTGTCACGGTAAGGTTTCTTTCCCAATTACCACCAAGTCTTGTAAGAAGTGTCACTCTCAGCCCAAGCCTGAAGATTGGACACCTCCTTTGAGCGAGGCTACCCTCAAGAATCCTTGGAGGTAACCGCTACTCTGAGTCTAGAGTGCTCTGAGAGGGCCGCCTTCGGGCGGCCTTCTCGCTATGAGGCATAAGGAAATCGAAGCCGCTTTGTATTATGCAGTCTTAGTGGTTCATGGAGATGCATTGCATCTGTTGTAGTCATTATTTCTTTGGGGGTTATAGGCTATGAATACGAAAATAAAGGTATTGTCGTTAGCTGTGGCGGCGGCCTTGGCGGGTTGTGCATCTGCGCCTGAGAAGGATTCGGAGCAGGCAGCAGCGGCGGAATCTAAGGCTGAAGTGGTTAAAAAAGAGGTTGCGGCGGAGGCTACGTCCAAGGTCAAGGAAGAGACGGCTGAAGCTGTGGATCAGGTAGTAGCTAAAAAGAGTGAGGTCAAGCCCGTTGATGTGACGCCGGCAGTGGTGGCGAAGACCGAGAAAGTTAAAAAAGTTTATAAAATACCGACTGATCCGAATGAGTTTTTGGTGATATCGGAAGTTAAAAATAAGACTCACCCTTTCTATGGGCGCGGTTTGGATAGTGGCTTTACCGTCAATGGCGAGCAGGGTAAGGAGCTGGCCGTTAAGCGGGGTGAAAAGTATAAGTTTGAGGTAGATACGGGCGTGAAGCACGACTTCTATCTCAGCACGAGTCCTCAGGGCTGGGGTGCAGGTACGTATACCGATGGTGTTGATGGCCAGTTTGTTTTCGAAGGTGAGGTGGTCTTTGTCCCTTCAGAGGCAACACCCGATCTGCTCTATTACCAATGTCGTAACCATAAGTACATGGGTGGAAAAATCTATGTGCTTGATAAGGGCGAGGATTTGGCGAAGCTCAAGGCATCGCTGGCCAAAGCGGAAATTAAAAAAACGGGTGTAAAGCGGCCAACGAAGGCTGTATCAGCATCATCAGTAAAGCAAAAGCTCAGTTACGCACAGATGGTTTTAATGTCTAAAAGTGCAAAGCGAGTGGAGTCAAGCGGTAATGCCGAAGCCGTGGCTACGCTCGGGCAGGCACGCGCGCAAATTGCCGCGGCGAAGTCCACACTGGCTGCCGGTAATGCTGAGCAGGCGATGAATGAAGTTAATGAAGGTCTTCGCCTTGTGACCGCCGCTTCTCGAGCGGTGACGACAGACAGTGATATGGCTGGCGTGAATCAGAAAGCAAAATATGATGAGCTGAAAAATTCCCTGAAGACTTATGAGGGCTCGTACGAGCGCAATACGGCCCGGATGAAAAAGTCTGGTCAGAAGAAGTCGGCCAAGCTTGATCAAAAAGCCTACAAGCGCTTGGTGGATGAAGGGAATACTCTCGCATCCAAAGGTGATTATGTTGGTGCAAACAAATCGCTAGGTAAGGCCCAGCAGATGATTACTTCCGTGCTGACCGATATGCTGCACGCACAAACCATTACCTACGACAAAAACTTTGAAACTCCCAAAGAAGAGTATGAGTACGAGTTAGCTCGTCTGGAGAGTTATGAAGAGCTTGTTCCTTTGGCGATCGAGCGTAAACATCCATCACAGAGAGCTTTGGGATTGATCGATGGTTTTGTGAAAAAAGCGGGCAAGATTAAGCAGGAAGGAAAAGATCTTGCCGCCAAGGGCGATTACAAAATGGCAATCATGGCGATGCAGGCAGCTACGTCCAATGTTCAGCGAGGCTTGCGCATTGCCGGTGTTAACTAATGGCGTAGCCATTAGCGTTTGTGTATAGTTTTACGGGCCTGCCTTTGTGGTGGGCCTGTAACGTCTTACTCTGCGTTTGGTGATAGAACAGATGTCCATATATAAAATAAAAAAAACTTTTCCGCTGTTTGGGCTGTTGATGGCATCGCTGTTGCCTCAGGCCGTCCAGGGTCAGGATTTCAAAATTGAGGCCGGCATTTGGAGTGGTGGTGAGCATTTTCAGCTTGACGGCAAAGTTGTGCCCGTCGAGGAAGATGGTATTCATGATCCAACTAACGCCGCAGTAAAAGTGCTGCAGCAGCCCGTTGACGCCATGGCAGATTTTCCACGAGATAATGCAGGTATTGTTGACTGGGTTAAGGCACTCGAGGAGGGATTGGTGAATCCACGGGCATCCAAAGAGGGTGGAGAGGAAATGCATGTTGTTGATTTTGATGTGATATTCAAAAACACAGCATCGATGCCCTATGTTCGTTACCCCCATCGCCAACATACCGAATGGTTGACCTGTGAGAATTGTCACCCCAAAATTTTCCTGCCGCAGAAAGGGGGCAATCCCACAAATATGTCTGATATCATGCAGGGTAATTTTTGCGGGGTTTGTCATGGTAAAGTTGCCTTTCCACCAACGAAGAATTGCGGAAGATGTCATTCAGTATCTCGCGACGCACCAGGCATAAGGTAGTTGGCTGTTTAATCGGCGGGGTGTTAGGCCTCGCGGGTTGCTCAAGCGTTCCCTCCGGTCAGGGCAGTGTGGAAGATGACGAGTCGGCGGAGCTGGCGTCGTTGTTTGAGGACTTTGACGAGACCCCTGGTCAATCCACTGTTTCTGGCAAAATACCTTCTCCCCCTTCATCATCAGAAGATTCTGATTCATCCCCGCTGTCTGCAACGCCAGGCAAAGACGTCTCCTTTCTTGATGAAATCGAGGGAATCGTTGAAGGCCAGGAGCTGGAGAGTGATGTTTCAAAGAATGTCTCCGAAGCCCCCATTATTCTGTCTGCAGTCAATTTATCCGACTGGGAAGTAATTCGCGGCGGTACGATTGGTAATGCCTTGACGGGGGTCGTTGATACGTCGTTCCAACGTCCTGTTGCGGTAGCTGCCAGAGGTGAGTACGTCTATGTCGTGGATGCGGATCTGAGGTCGGTGTTGCGCTATGACCGGGCCAGTGGCCGGTTGGAGTCGGTACTTGATCTGAATGGCGTTGTTCAGGGCGAGGTGGCCGATATTTATGTCAACGCTGATTTCTCCTTCTATCTTGCCGACCCCGAAGGTGCCCGTGTGTTGTTGTTCGATCGTTCAGGACGCTTACTACAGACGTTTCAAAATCGATTGAACATGGCCAGGCCCGTGGCGCTGGTGGTTTTGGATGATGGCCACATTGTCGTTGCAGATGGTTACTACGATTACCTGGTGAGGTTCAATGAGGCGGGCACCATGGTTGCGACATACAGCGGCCGGGGGCTGGATGCGGGTGACTTTTTAAATATTCTAACCATGGCCATCGGACCGGACGGTTATTACGTTGGGGCCAGAGTCGGGCGTAAAATTCAGGTGGTTTCCCTTGAAGGTGTCTATCGATACTCCTTTGAGGAGGGGGCGGCGCTGTTTCCTTCCGCAATCGTGGTGGACAGTGAAAATCGAAGCTACGTTTCCGATTACATGGATGATCGCATCAAAGTGTTTGACCGTGGCCGTTTAGTGGCAACGCTAGGCCGTCATGGTGTTGGGCCCGGGCAGTTTCAGCGTATTACGGATCTGTGGCTGGATGACCAGTTTTTGTATATCGCTGATAGTCTGAACGGACGAATCCAAATTGCCCGAATCGCGGCGCAGCGGGCCGCTATTCCCCTTTCCCGATGAATCTATCCAACTCACTAGCGCCAGCGCGTGCGCTGGCGGCCTGCTGCTTGCTGTCAGTGCTGGCCGGTTGTGCACAACTTCCCGTAGTATTCGATTATCGGCCCGAGGCTGTGGCTCATGGTAGCGGAGAAGACCTGGTTTGGCCTGAGCCACCGGAGGCTCCAAGGTATCGTTACTACGGGCAGTTGATTGGCGAGGAGAACCTCGTCACCGTGGGTGAAAAGTCCCGAAACTTTCTTGATCGCGGTTGGCGCTGGCTGGTTGGGCTGAATGAGTACGCCGAGACCCCGGTGATTTTGCAACGGCCCCAGTCTGGCGCGGTAGCTGCTGATGGGCGCGTTTTCGTGAGCGATGTCAGCCGCCAGGGCGTATACGTGTTCGATCCTCTGAAGGCTCACCTCTCTGTATGGGAATACGCCGAAGAGGCGGTTCGCTTTCAATTGCCAATTGGTGTCGCCATTAAGGGGGATAGCGTATTGGTGGCGGACGCAGCTTTGGGGTATGTTGCCCTTCTGGATGGTGCGGGGAGGCCCGCGACCACCATTGGCAAGGGGG
>JALTMR010000188.1 GCA_027001525.1 Gammaproteobacteria bacterium | reverse complement strand
CTGCATGGCGATCTGGCTCAAACAGCTGAGGAGTGATCTGCATATCGACTTTGCTGACAGCCTGTCGAGCGCCATTGCGTCGCTGGAGCGGACGGTCTACGACCTGGTGCTGATGGATCTGGGCATGCCGGGCATGTTGGGCGTGGTCAGCATCAGGCAGGTCTGCTCCCTGGCCGGCCCGACGCCGCTGCTGGTGGTGTCCGCGGATGATCGTCCCCATGTGGTGAGCGGCTGTGTCGATGCTGGCGCGGCCGGGTATGTCACCAAGGCGTCGTCGGGCAAGACGATTCTGCTGGCGGTGCAGCGGGTATTGGCCGGTGGGCAGTATTTCCCCGCTGCTCAGTTGACTTCGCCGTCGCCGGAGCTGGTGGGTCTGTCAGACAAACAGAAGCAGGTGTTGGCCTATCTGGCGGAAGGGCATAGCAACAGGACCATCGCCCGCAACATGTGTCTCTCCGAAGGCACGGTGAAACAGTACGTGAGCAGGATATTGGAGGTGCTGGGCGTCGATAACCGGATGCAGGCGGGACTCAAGGCAAAGGCGTTGCTAGGCATGGCGGATCGTTGAGCAGTGGGCCAGCGCCTGTTTCAGTTTGTTGGCGGCCACGGGTTTGCCAAGCACTGTGCAGCTCGCCTCTTCAAGTTGCTGGATGAGGGCAGGGTCGCGCTCTGCGGTGATCATGATGACGGGGAGGGGGGCGTTGAAACGGTGCTGCAAGTGTGCCGCAGCATCCAGCCCGGTGGTGCCGTGGCCCAGACGGTAGTCCAGTAACAAGACCGACGGCGGCGGGTAGGGGAGTGCATCCAGCTCCTGTTCGATAGCGGCCAGGCTTTCGCCCATCAGCAGTTCGCACTGCCACTGTTTGAGCAGAGTGCGCATTGCCTCCCGCACGGTGTTGTCATCTTCAATCAAGAGTACGAACAGACCACTGACGTCGATGTTTGACAGCTCATCGGGGGCGTGGGGTGTCGGGGTGTTCGCTGTATTTCGGGGGAGACTGATACGGAAATGGCAGCCCCGGCCCGCTGTGCTGCTGAGCTGCACCTGGCACCCCAGCACGGTGGCCAGCCGTTTGACGATGGCCAATCCCAGCCCGAGCCCCTTCTCTTTCCCCTCGGCCGGGTCGTTCTGCCTTGGGTGGCTGAGTTGATGAAATGCCGAAAAGACCTCTTTTTGATCTGCGTCGGAGATACCGATGCCGTTGTCGTAGAGGTCGATGTGGATCTGCTTCGCCGCCGGGCGCAGTGTGAGCAGCAGTTTGTTGGCCCGACTGTGTTTGATGGCGTTGGCCATCAGGTTGCGTACCATGCGGGCGAGCAGGAGTCTGTCAGAGGCGACGAGAGCGGGTGACAGGCGGCTGCGCAGCACCATGCCCTGCTGATCCAGCGCGGGGGCAAACTCGGCCGCCACATCTTCCAGCAGTTGGCGAAGATCGAGAGGTTCACTTTGGGGCGTCAGCTGGCCTGACTCCAGTTGCGATATCTCCAGCAGGGCGTGGAGCAGCTCGGCCAGGGCGTGGCTCGATTGTTGTGCTTTGGCCAGCAGGTTTTTTTGCTCGGCGGTGGTGGGGGTGGTTGCCAGGGCGTCGAGAAACAGGTCGAGAGCATGCAGCGGCTGGCGCAGGTCGTGACTGGTGGCGGTGAGGAAGTTGGATTTTTCCCGGTGGGCTCGTTCGGCGCGATCCTTGGCGGCGTTGACCTGCTCGATCAGATCAAGGTTCTCCATGCGCAGCCGGAACGATTTCTCATTCATCTGGTAGTAGTAGTGGTTGAGCAAAAACGAGGTGGGGATACCTGCGGCGAGGAGCATCAGCCCCAGGGTCCTGAGTTCGGCGTCCCCGGCAATGGCGAGCCAGAGCGACAGGGGCAACATGCTGCTGAGGGCCCAGGCGGTGTGGACCCACTTGCAGGGCGCAGCCACCAGGCTGGAGCCAAACAGGGACATGACAAGAATCGTGGCGACGAGGTAGACGTGGGCGTGGTGGTGGAGGTCAAGGTGGGCAAAGATGGCGGCGCTGAGAAACGCCCCGTTCAATGCACTGACCAGGGCCATCGAGCGAGCCCATTTGCCGGGCTGGTAGTCCGGCCGTTGCAGCGCGCGTTGTTGTGCGCGGAGGTTGGCGATATAGAGGCCGATGCCAACGGCCATGAGCAGGGCGTAGAGCGGCAGCAGTAGCGAATCTTTCACCTCCACCACATAGAGCGTGACGAAGAACAGCAGCAACAGACCCAGCCAGCCGAAGCGGCTGTTTTCATACAGCGTGTCTATCCGGTGTCGGTTGCAGTCGAATGGTTTCATTGTCTTTCTGCTTGCGTGGCGGTGGGCGCGATTATGGGGAGCCGTGGGGGGCGTATCAAGCACAGCGGGCTGGTACAGGTTTTGCTGTAGCAGAGAGATGGCCACGCGATGTGGCTTTCTTTTGGTTATATTAGGTGCGTCTAATATACTTCGAGAAGCACCGCTGCACTGTGATGGTGCAATATTTGCCCCGATCTCTCCGGATGTGATGACGATGAAAGTACAAAACACGCTTGCAACAGAAGTTTCCACCACCTGCCCCTACTGCGGCGTGGGCTGCGGTGTGGTGGCCATGCCCCAGGTGGATGGCGGGCTGGAGGTCCGGGGGGATGAGTCCCACCCGTCCAACTTCGGCCGGCTCTGTTCCAAGGGCTCGGCGCTGGGCCAGACGGTGGGGCTGGAGGGGCGTCTGCTCCACCCGCAGATCAACGGCGAGCGCTGTGATTGGGACCGCGCCTTGAACGAGGTGGCCAGCCGTTTCCGCCAGACCATCGCCGAGCACGGCCCCGATTCAGTGGCTTTCTATGTCTCGGGCCAACTGTTGACCGAGGACTATTACGTCGCCAACAAGCTGATGAAGGGCTACATCGGCAGTGCCAATATCGATACCAACTCGCGCCTGTGCATGTCCTCACCAGTGGCGGCCCACAAGCGTGCTTTCGGGGCCGATGCGGTACCTTGTGCTTATGAGGATCTGGAGCGGGCCAAGCTGATTGTGCTGGCGGGCTCCAACGCTGCCTGGTGTCATCCGGTGCTGTTCCAGCGCATTACCCAGGCCAGGCAGGAGAACCCCGATCTGATGGTGGTGGTGATCGATCCGCGCCGCACCGCCACCTGCGATATTGCCGACCTGCACCTGGCCGTGCGCCCCGGCAGCGATGCCATTGTGTTTTCCGGCCTGCTGCACTACCTGGCGCAACAGGGCGAGGCCAATCCGCTCTTCGTGGATCACTGCACCGAGGGCAGCCAGCAGGCGCTGGCGATGGCGGCGGAGGTGGCTCCTACGGTGGAGTCGGTGGCGGTGCGCTGCGGTTTGACGGCGGAGGCGCTGTCGCAGTTCTACCGCCTGTTTGCCCGCACGGAGCGCGTCGTCACCGTCTACTCCCAGGGGGTGAATCAATCCATCAGCGGCACCGACAAGGTGAATGCGATTATCAACTGCCACCTGCTTACCGGCCGTATCGGCAGGCCCGGCATGGGGCCGTTCTCCTTCACTGGCCAGCCCAATGCCATGGGCGGGCGTGAGGTGGGGGGGCTGGCCAATCAGCTGGCCGCCCACATGGAGATCGAAAACGCCGACCACCGGGACACCGTTCAGCGCTTCTGGCAGGCTCCAACGATGGCCGACCACGCGGGGCTCAAGGCGGTCGATCTGTTTCAGGCCATCGAGTCGGGCCGGGTGAAAGCGCTCTGGGTGATGGCGACTAACCCGGCGGTGACCCTGCCTGATGCAGACCGGGTGCGAGCGGCGTTGAAAAAGTGTGATTTTGTCGCTGTTTCGGATTGTGTCGAGGAGACCGACACCACCGCATTGGCCCATGTGCTGCTGCCGGCGGCGGCTTGGGGTGAGAAAGACGGCGCGGTGACCAACTCCGAGCGCCGCATCTCGCGCCAGCGCAAGTTTTTGCCCGCTGCCGGCGAGGCCAGACCCGACTGGTGGATTGTGTGCGAAGTGGCCAAACGCATGGGCTTTGCCCAGGCCTTCGATTACGACGGCCCGGCGGCGATTTTTCGTGAACATGCGGCGCTGTCGGGGTTTGAAAATTTCGGCGAGCGTGATTTTGATATCAGCGGTCTGAGCGAGCTAAGTGAGACGGACTATGCCGACCTGACCCCGGCCCAGTGGCCGATTCGCCAGGCGGAGGCATCGACCCCCAGGCTGTTCGGTGACGGCCGTTACTTTACTCCCAGTGGCAAGGCGCGGTTTGTGCCCGTCGAGCCTCGGCTGCCGGCCAATCTGCCCGATGCTGATTTCCCCTTCGTGTTGAACACCGGCCGCGTGCGCGACCAGTGGCATACCATGGCCCGCACCGGCAAAGCGCCGCGTTTGTCTGAACACAGCCCCGAGCCTTACGCCGAAATGCACCCGCAGGACGCCCAGGGGATGGGGCTGGTGGAGGGGGCGCTGGCCCATATTTTCAGCCGCTGGGGGGAGGCGGTGGTGCGGCTGCGCCTCAATGAGGGCCAGCAGCGCGGCAGCGTCTTTGTGCCGATGCACTGGAGCGAGCAGTTTTCCAGCTCGGGGCGCATTGATGCGGTGGTCAACCCGGAGCGTGATGCCATCTCGGGCCAGCCCGAGTTTAAACACACCCCCGTGCGCGTTGTCGCCTACGAACCTGCCTGGCACGGCTTTATCCTGTCGCGCAGAAAACTCGATCTGGTGGGCGTGACCTACTGGGTGGTGGCCAAAGGCGAGGGCTTTTATCGCTACGAAATCGCGGGTGAACAGGCACCAGAAAACTGGCCCGCCTGGGCGCGAGGCATGCTGTGTGCCTCTGAGGATGACGTGAACTGGATCGAGTACCTCGATCAGGGCGCGCGCCGCTATCGTGGTGTCCGCATGGTGAATGACCGGGTGGAGAGCTGTCTGTTTATCGCCCCCAGCCACGACCTGCCCCCAAGGAGCTGGCTGGCGGGGCTGTTTGGCCAGACCACGCTGGATGACAACGAACGCAAAGGGCTGTTGCTGGGCAAACCACCGGCGGGTCAAAAAGATGTGGGGCGCATCGTCTGCGCCTGTTTCTCGGTGGGGATCAACACCATTACCGACGCGATTCGAGAGCAGAACCTGCAATCTGCCGAAGCGATTGGCCAGGCGCTGAAGGCGGGAACCAACTGCGGTTCGTGTGTGCCGGAGTTGAAAGCGCTGGTTGCCGGGGCGAAGTAAAACGGGGGGTGCCCCGGCCAATTGTTGCTCTGCGAGGGAGCAGGAGGGGTGGCTTGTCTTCCAACGGTTTATGTGTAAAATGCCGCGCATCGATGCAGTGCCCGTTATGGGCTGGGTGGAGTCTCTGCCCAATGGGAATCAGGTGCGTGTCTGCACAACGCCTGAGCTGCCCCCGCAACTGTAAGTGGTAAGTCCTGTTTCACCGCGTCACTGGTGCCCATCGCGCCGGGAAGACGAAGCAGGACACTTGAACCACGAGCCAGGAGACCTGCTGCGTCGAGCGTTGCTATTTGTCAGTCGGGGTGTGCTGACAAACCGGAACTCTTTCCGTCAGCTTCGCTTTCCTGCGCGTACATCCAGTTGATTGCTGGTCAGTCAGACTGTTCGTTGCGCCAGGTATCCAGGTGTTGCTTGGCGGGGAGTGAAGTACATTCTTTTGCTCTCTCCAAATGGGCAGACAGTTCGTGATTCCCCGGGCCTCCATTGTGGGACCGAGTGTCTGCTTTGCAACGTGTGACTCGATTGATTGCAGAGAGAAATCCCAAAATGAAATTACGATCCTACCGCCTTGCGCTGTCGTCGGCGGCTTGTCTGCCCCTTGTGTTCAGCCCCCAGCTTCAGGCCACTGATGTAGTGGAGCTCGATCCCATCTCTATCACCGCCAGTCGTACACCCGTGTCGCTCAATGCCATGGGCAGTGCTGTTACCGTGATCACCGAACAGACCCTGCGCGACAGCCAGCAGACCTACGTTGCCGATGTGCTGCGGACCGTACCCGGGCTGGCGGTAAGCCAGTCGGGCGGGATGGGCAAGTTTACGCAGGTCAGAATGCGTGGCAGCGAGGCGGACCAGGTGCTGGTGATGATTGATGGTATCGAGGTCAATCCCGGCAACGGGGGGAGCGTCAACTTTGCTCATCTGTTGACCGCAGATATTGAACGCATTGAAATTCTGCGCGGCACGCAGAGTGCGTTGTGGGGGGCGGACGCCATCGGTGGCG
>JALTMR010000187.1 GCA_027001525.1 Gammaproteobacteria bacterium | reverse complement strand
CTTCAGCACGCTCCATACCAACGACTCGCCCTCAACCGTCACCCGGCTGCTGGACATGGGGATCGAACCCTACCTGCTGAGTTCTACCCTGCTGGGGGTGATGTCCCAGCGGCTGGTGCGTAAAAATTGCCCCGATTGCGAGGCGGAGGAACATATCGAGCCTTATGCGCGGCGCATTCTGGAACTGGGTGATGAAGAGACGTTTAAACGCGGCAGTGGTTGCCTGAAGTGTCACTACACCGGCTATCGGGGCCGTTTGGCCGTGACCGAATTACTGGCCATAACGCCCGAAATACAGAGCCTGATCATTGATGGCCGACCTGCGCGCGAGATTGCCGAAAAAGCCCGCGAGCTGGGAATGCAGCCGTTGCACCAAAGTGCGTTGGCTCTGGCCCGCCGGGGGCTGACATCTATCGAAGAGGTCTATGCTCTCAGTGCAGAGTAGATGGGTTGAGGGTCACCGTGCCCTCATGCCCTTTCCTTTTTTTGTGTTTCTGTTTTAACCAACCCCCTCTCTTTTTTCTCCACCGTTAATCTTTTTCTTCGTTAATCCTTTTCTTTAGCTCCGCCCCTGTCGTGTCGATAGGGCAGGGGAGTTAACCGTGAAACTCGCCATAGGGAATTGCTGATGGGATATCACCCCCTTCCCGGGTGTTGTCTCAGAGGAAAAAAACGGACATGAGTCTGCGCATAAAAACAGTGGCTGTTGCCATGCTCTCCTGCACGCTAATCGTGCTGCTGCTTTGGTTTGGTATAGAGACCAAGCAGCGGGTGAAAGGTGTGGAACAGCAGTGGCTGGACTACAACAACTACGCCAGTGCCACCAACTATGCTTTGGCCCGGATCAATACCAATTTTGGCTACGGTGGTTTTATCCACCATTTCAAAAATTACATTCTCCATCAGACTGATCAGTTTGCTGCTTTGGCGGCGGATGATCTGGAAGAGACCTACCGGGCCATCGACGAGTACCGGGCGCTGGCCCAGACCGAGGGTGAAAAGGAGGCGCTGGATAAACTGGCCCATGTGGTGGATATCTATCGCCTGAAATTCGACTTTACGCGTACACTGGTTGCCCAGGGGCGCTCTCCGCGAGAGATAGAGACCCATGTGCAGGTCAATGATGCTCCCGCTCTGGAGGCCATCTCCTTTTTGACTCAGCAGGCACTGCGAGACAGCCGCGCCAGTGTGCACCGAACCGATGAAGCTTTGTCCGAGGCCATCGGCTTTGTCAATCTGGGCGCACTGCTTGTTCCCATTATTGCCTTCGTTGCCGGCGTGGTGGTTATTTTCCTCCGTCGCACGGTGGAGGCCAATCGATTGACCGATGAAGCCAAGGCCTATGCCGAATCGCTGGTGCAGGCTGCTCCGGAGGCGTGGTTGATTGTCGACAGTCAGGGGCGTATTCGTGGCACCAACAGCCAGGCGCAGGCGCTGTTCGGGTACAGCCAGTACGAAATGCGGCACATGAGCATAGATGAACTGATGCCGGAGCGAATGCGAGCACACCACGCCGCGCTGCGTGACAGCTTTTTCGCCGCCCCCAGCGTTCGGCCGCTGGGCAAGGCGCGGGATCTGGTGGCAGCCACAGCCAGTGGGCGCGAGTTTCCCATAGAAATCTCACTCAGCTATACCCGGCGCAATGGTGAGCTGCTGGCCATTGCCGCCCTGCGCAACATTACGGAGCGACGCGAGGCAGAGCGGCGTCAGCGTCTGGCGCAGCAGGTGTTTGATATTACTGCCGAGGCGATACTCGTCACCGATAGCGAGGAGCGCATCATCGATATGAACGAGGCTTTCTGTTCGATGACGGGCTACCGTCGTGAAGAGATTCTGGGCAAAAGCCCGGACATCCTCAGCTCAGGTCGACACAAGGAGGATTTCTATGAAATCTTCTGGCAGGCGCTGAACAGCACGGGCCACTGGCAGGGAGAGATATGGAATCGACACAAGGAGGGGTATGCCTTTCCCAGTTTATCGAGCATCAGCGCGGTGAAAGATGAGCGGGGCAACGTGACAAACTTTGTCGCCGTCTACTCGGATATTACCAGCATCAAAGAGAACGAGGAGCGGTTGGAGGAGTTGGCTCACTTCGACCAGCTCACCGGCCTGCCCAACCGGTTGTTGTTTCATGACCGCCTGCGCAGCTCCATGGCCCGCGCTCGGCGGCAGAAGAGTTATCTGGTAGTGATGTATGTCGACCTCGATGGTTTCAAGGCCGTCAACGATACCTTGGGGCATGAGGCGGGCGATCAGCTGCTGGTGCGCGCGGCAACGCACCTGCGGGCCAGCATTCGGGACGATGACACTGCCGCTCGCCTGGGCGGTGACGAATTTGCGCTGCTGTTTAACGGTCTGAGTTCGACCGAGCATGTGCGTATGTTGGCGCAGCGGGTGATTGAAAACCTGACGCTGACGGTGGAGACAGAGGCAGAGCCGCTGGCGGTCACCGCCAGCGTGGGGGTCGCGCTCTACGTGGGCGACAGTAGCAGCGAAGAGCAGTTGCTTGAACGGGCTGATCAGGCCATGTATCAGGCGAAACGACAGGGCAAGCAGCGTTACTGCCTGAGTAAAGCGTGTTTTAAGCACGAGACAGAGCAGGCCCTGAGCGGGTGATTCTCCAGCAGCCCCCCGTCTGCTTGCCGGGAGTCTGCCGGGTTTTCAGGCGGCGCGCATCCGCCGTTTATGGCGCTTCTTTTCTTGCCGTGCGCTGCCCCAGGCGATCCACAGTTTGCGCAGCGGCGTAAGCGAAATCCGCTGCTCCAGTACGTTAAAACCGTCCTGCTCAATCTCATCCAGCGTTTTGCGATAGATGGCCGCCATGATCAGCCCGCTACGTTGCGAGAAACGATCGGACTCGGGCAGCAGCTCGAAGGCTTTCTGGTAATAGGCCTTGGCGCGCTCGGTTTGAAATTCGATGAGCTTGCGGACGTTGTCTGACATCTTCAGCTGCAGGATATCGTCCACGCTCACACCAAACTGCTTCATCTCATCGGCCGGCAGGTAGATGCGGCCCCGGCCACTGTCCTCTGCCACGTCACGAATGATATTGGTGAGCTGAAAAGCCATGCCGAGGTTGTAGGCGTATTTGAGCGTTTGGCGATCCTCATAGCCAAAAATCTCCGCCGCCATCAGGCCCACCACCGAGGCTACCCGATAGCAGTAGAGGCTAAGGTCTTTGAAGGAGTCGTAGCTGAACTGCTCCAGATCCATCTCCATACCGTCGATGATCTCCAGAAAATGCTCTTTCGGTAGTGAAAAGCGCTCAATGGAGGTGGCCAGAGCCTGGCTGACGGGGTGCTGCGGCGAATCCTCGAACAGGCTGTTGATCTCGCTGCGCCACCACTCCAGTTTAATCCGCGCCAGGGAGGGGTCGTCGCACTCGTCCACCACATCATCCACTTCCCGGCAAAAGGCGTAGAGCGCGATAATTGCCTGCTTTTGCTCCGGTGGCAGGAACAGAAAGCTGTAGTAGAAGCTGGAGCCGCTTTTGGCGGCCTTGTCTTGGCAGTATTGATCTGGAGTCATGGCGCACGTCGATTGATAGCAGAATTGCCGTGGCGCGATAGGATACCGGAGCTTGGCCCCGGATGCGAGGTGGCCGCGCTGACTCGCTACGGCGTTTTTTCCCCTTGCCCCGCCTCGCTACCGGTGTTCGCTGCGGCGGGGGAGGGGGGCTCTTTGGGCTCTTCCTTGCCCTCGAAAAAGGTTACCGCCTGGTTGTAGCTGTGCAACACGCCGCTAAGCTCCGAGCCCAGCTGGGAGAGCAGTTGGGCAAAGACACCAAAGCGCTTGTACATGTTAAGGCCGGTCTCGCGGATCTTGGTGGCATCCTGGGCGAAGTGCTTTTCGCGCCAGACGATGGAGAGGGTTTGCAGCAGTGTGAAGATATCCGCCGGGGTGGCGAGGATGATTTTTTCGTTGATGCTGTCTCTCAGCAGGCTCTCGTCGCTCTCCAGTGCCGAGGCGATGTAGTGGTCATTGGCCACCAGCAAAATGGTCAATGCAGGCGCGTGATTAAACTGGCTCTGGTAGGCGCGGCTGGCCATCTCCCGTATCCGTTCCCGCAGTTTGCGGGCGTGGCTTTCACCGTGCCAGGTGCGCACCGACTGATCGGGGGCGGTGCAGAGGTCGATGTAGGGCTCCAGCGGTAGGTTGGCGTCAATGGCGATGATCTCGTCACCGGGCATGGCGATGACGGCGGGCGGGGGCAGGCTGGTATCCAGCTCGTTGTCGGCATCGTTGGGGGTGTTGCAGGTCAGGCAGTAGCGCCTGGTTTCGGTGCGGTTCAGTAGCTCGTTGAGCGTGGTCACGCCCCAGCGTGCGCGTTCGCTCTCTTCGCCAAACATTTCAACCACCTCCCGGGTGCCGCCGCGGCCCATTTTTGCCGGTTGCTTGAGCAGGGCGATATGCTGGTCGAGGAAGTGGCGGGATTTTTCGCTCTCATTGGTGATGTGTCGGACCTGCTTGTCAGTCTCCTGCAACGTGAGCTGAAGCGGTTTCATCAGTGCCTTGACGTGATCCCCCTGGCTGGAGATCGCCTGCTCCACCTCCCCCGGTTGGTCCACCAGGCTGGAGAAGGTCTGTTCGATGCCGCTGCGCACCTTCTCCATGTTGGAGAATTTCCTGGTGGCCACGGTGCGTTCTTTATCCAGCTTGGCGTTGAGTTCGGCGTATTTTTGCTTCAGTTCGTCCATCTGGTTACGGGAGCGAATGTAGGAGAGCGTGTAGCCCAGCGCCATGGCGACCGTGGCGAGAATGGCAAGGAGGGTGTAGATGAATTGGTCGCTCATCGCGTTTCCTGTTTAAGGTTAGGAGCCTGTCAGATTCAGGAATAATCTGCTGCGATTACCCAAGTCCGGCAGGCTCCCAGGTGAGCCAGTTTAAAATATCGCTGGGGTGCTGGATCAAACCATCGGCACCCCACTCAGAAGGGGTATCGGCCTCGTTGAGGTATCCGAATAGGGCCGCCAGCGTTTTCATGCCGGCATTGCGCCCCGCCTCGATGTCGCGTTTGGCGTCGCCGATGTAGAGGCACTGTTCCGCCCGGCTGCCGGTCAGTTTGCAGGCGTGGAACATGGGGGCGGGGTCTGGTTTGGGTCTGGCCGTTGTGTCCCCCGAAACGATGCAGGCGGCTCGCTCCTCAAGGTGCAGCGCCCGCATCAAAGGGGTGGTCAGGTAGCCGGGTTTGTTCGTCACCACACCCCAGTTTTTGCCCTGCGCCTCGATGGTCTGCAACACCTCTGCCATGCCGGGAAACAGGCGTGTTTCGACGGCGATATGGGCTTGATAGAAGTCGAGCAGCTGACCCTTTATCTCATCGAATGCTTTGTTATCCGGCCCGATCTGGAAGCCCAGTTCAATGAGTGCATTGGTGCCGTGAGAGACCACCGGGCGTATGCGTTCGTAGGGCAAGGGGCGGTGGCCGCGATCGCGTCGGACCGCATTCAGGGCGTTGGCCAGGTCGGGGGCGGTGTCGGCCAGCGTGCCGTCCAGGTCAAACAGAACCGTCTTGAAAATAGAGGTGTGCGTCTTCATGGGGTTATACAGTGTGTTGAATGCTTATCGGCGGTGGGCGGGGAATGCTTACCGCAGGGGCTGTGGGCAAGAGTGGCTGGCGTCGATGAGCTGCCCCGGCAGCCAGGCTGTCTGCCGGGGAGTGCGGGTGGCCTACTCGCGAACGCAGTGCACCAGGTAGTTGACGTCGAAATCGTCACCCAGGCTGTAGCGCCGTGTCAGTGGGCTGTAACTCATGCCGCGCATCTGTTTGAAGGTGAGCCCCGCTTCACGGGCCCAGGCCTCCAGCTCCGAGGGGCGAATGAATTTCTGGTAGTCGTGCGTCCCTTTGGGCAGCATCTTCAGCAGGTATTCCGCGCCAATGATGGCGAAGGCGTAGGCCTTGGCCGTGCGGTTGATGGTGGAGAGAAAGACGTGGCCGCCAGGCTTCACCAGGCGGGCGCACGCCTGCAGCACTGAGGCGGGATCGGGCACATGTTCGAGCATCTCCATGCAGGTCACCACGTCGAAAGATTCGGGAGCCTCTTCGGCCAGCTGTTCTGCCGTCAGGTGGCGGTAGTCAATGTCGATGCCAGACTCCAGCGCGTGCAGGCGGGCCACCGTCAGCGGTGCTTTGCCGGCATCGATGCCGACGACGTTTGCCCCGCAGACCGCCATGCTCTCGCTGAGAATGCCGCCGCCGCAGCCAATATCCAC
>JALTMR010000186.1 GCA_027001525.1 Gammaproteobacteria bacterium | reverse complement strand
ACATAATCGCCATCCCCTGTCGTTGCACTGTCATCGGCGGTGGCATAACCGACACTGACTGCGACGGTGGTCGCCTCGGATAGCGCCACCGTAAAGACCGCGTTCACGGTGCCGCTGTCTCCCTCTGTCACGCTGGCATCAGAGATACTGATCCGGGGAATAACAACGGCAACGTCATCATCGTTGAGAATGGTGCCCACCCCCTGACCATCGGCCAGAGTGGCATTCACGGGGCTAGTCAGATTGATAAAAAAGGACTCATCTTCTTCAACATTGGTGTCACCGTAAACACTCACGCTGATGATTTGCGAAGTCACCCCGGGAGCAAAGTTCAGCGTATCTGCCGCGGCAAGGTAATCGCCATCCCCTGTCGTTGCACTGTCATCAGCGGTGGCGTAGTTGACACTGACTGCAACCGTGGTCGCCTCGGATAACGTCACCGCAAACACCGCGTTCACGGTGCCACTATCATCTTCTGTCAGCCTGGCATCGCTAATGGTTATCGACGGTGTCACCACAACGCTTGGCGAGTCTTTTTTAGGTGCGACACTGTCAACACCGCACCCCGACAACCCCAACAAAAAACCCGAGACCAGAAGAGAGGAAAACACCCTGGGAAATACTGCGCCCGCAAACACACCCATGTCCATCATCACAAGTCCTTTGATGCCTGAAAAGATATGGGCCCATTATTGCCCTCCATCCGAAGGGATAGCAATCACACTCAGCATCAATACTGACGACACTTTCTCCGCTGATCCGGCGAATGCAACCGATTGTCGAAAATATTGAGGCGCCGCCCCCCCATGTCGCTCTCAGGCTGCATCGGCCACGTATTCCTTCCGCCTCTTCTCCGAAGTTAAACCTTTACCCCGAATTCAAGTAAAATGCCCCCTCGTCCCCTCTCTGGCCTTTAAGCACCCATGAACACCTCCTCTAACCCAACCGAACGCTTCGGCGGTATTGCCCGACTCTACGGGGCAGACCCGATGGCGCTGATCGAGCGCATGCATGTCTGCGTGGTCGGGCTGGGGGGAGTGGGTTCCTGGACGGTAGAGGCGTTGGCGCGCAGCGGGGTGGGCAGGCTGACGTTGATCGACTTTGACATTATCAAGGAGGGGAATATCAATCGCCAGTTACCCGCCCTGACCTCGACCATCGAGAAGAAGAAGTTTGCGGCACTGGCAGCGCGGGTGGCCGAGATCAATCCGGCCTGCGTCTGCCACACCATCGATGATTTTCTCACCGAGCGCAATATCGACGACTACCTCTCGCCAGCGCGAGGGTATGACTACGTGATCGATGCCATTGACAGCATCAAATTCAAAGCCTGCATGATTAACCACTGCAAGCGCAAAAAAATCCCTGTCATTACCACCGGGGGAGCCGGTGGTCTGAACGACCCCGCCCGCATCGAGGTGGCGGATCTGGCAAAAACCTACAACGACCCGCTGGCCTCCAAGGTTCGCTCAACCTTGCGGCGTGACTACGGTTTTACCCGGAATCTGAAAAAGAACTTCGGTGTCGAGTGCGTCTTCTCCACCCAGCAACAGGTCTACCCCAGGGCGGATGGCACGGTGAGTCAGGAGAAGCCCGGCGTCCACGGCGTCTCCCTCGATTGCAGCTTCGGTTACGGTTCCGCCTCGTTCGTCACCGGCACGTTTGGTTTTATCGCCGCCGCCAGAGCCATCAACAAAACGCTGCACAAAAGACGGTGCGGCTAGGAGCCTGTCGGACTTGGGATGAATCTACTGCGGAAAATCCATTTCGGCCCATGTTCTCGATCACTTTCGTTAAATATGCTCAATATTCGCCTCAACTGTTCAAAAAAATGGACCAACATGGCTTTCCCTCGTTACGATTCCCTAAGTCCGACAGGCTCCTAGATGGCCCGCATCGTCCTCTCCACCCTCAACGCCCGCTATATCCACAGCGCTCTGGGGCTGCGCTACCTCAAGGCCAATATGGGCGAGCTGGAGGGTGAGACAGAGATCGTCGAGTACATCATCGACACCCGCCCCATCGATATCGTCGAGGCCATCGTGGCACGGGAGCCCGAGATTGTCGGTTTTGGCGTCTACATCTGGAATGTGGAGCAGACCACGCAGGTGGTGGGGATGCTCAAGCAGGTGGCGCCCGGCATAACGCTGGTGCTAGGGGGGCCCAATGTCAGTTTTGAGCAGACCTCGCAACGCATTGCCCAATACGCTGATTACATCATTACCGGCAATGCTGACCACCGCTTTGCCCAGTTGTGCCGCGAGCTGTTAAGCGGCCAGCGACCGGCAGCAAAAATACTCTCATCCCCCCCTGTGGTGCTGGAACAGATCGAGCTGCCCTACCACCTCTTTAGCGATGAGGATATCGCCAATCGCGTTATCTACGTGGAGGCCTCCCGCGGCTGTCCGTTCAAATGTGAGTTCTGTCTTTCTGCGCTGGACAAAACGGCCAAGCCCTTCCCGGGCGACCGTTTTTTTGAGGCCATGGCGCAGCTCTACGAGCGCGGCGTCAGACACTTCAAATTTGTGGACCGCACCTTCAACCTCAACATCGCCACCAGCATTCGAATTCTCGACTTTTTTCTCCAGCGCATGGACGAGAGGCTGTTTCTCCATTTCGAAGTCATCCCCGACCGGCTGCCGGAAAAACTCAAGGCGGTACTGGTGAAGTTCCCCCCCGGCTCACTGCAGTTCGAGATCGGCATTCAGACCCTGAACCCCGACGTTCAGGCCCTCATCAGCCGCAAGCAGGACGATGACAAAACCGCCGCCAATCTGGCCTGGATTCGCAATGAAACCAGCGCCCACATCCACGCCGATTTAATCGCCGGTCTGCCGGGGGAGGATATCGAAAGCTTCGCCAGCGGTTTCAACAGGCTATCGCAAATGAATCCGCACGAGATCCAGCTCGGTATTCTCAAGCGGCTGCCGGGCACACCGATTATTCGTCACACCGAGCGATACGCCATGGTCTACAGCCCGTTCCCGCCCTACAACGTCCTAAGCACCAGCTGCATCGATTTTCACACCATGCAGCGTATCAACCGCTTCGCCCGCTACTGGGACATGATCGCCAACTCAGGCCGTTTCGCCACTACCAAGCCGTTGATCCTGGCCGGGCAACCTTTCGAGCGCTTTATGCAGCTGGCGGAGTGGCTCTTCAAGACCACAAAACAGACCCACAAAATCGCCCTCAAACGACTCTTCAACCTCGTCCATGACGGCCTGGTGGAGGCGCTGGGAGCTGACAGTCACGCGGCACGGGAGGCGCTATGGTGCGATTTTCAGCGGGCCGGACTCAAGGGGGTGCCCGACTTCATGCAGGAGCCGCAAGGCAAGCGCCGCCCCGAGCAGGGGCGTGCGGCCGGCAACGTCGCCACACGCCAGAGCAGGCACAATTAGAAGAAATACTGGACCTCTGCTTGCAGGTAATCGTCTTTACGAAAGCCGTAGACCAGGCTTTGGGGCGGCAGATCAAAATAGCCACGGCCGCGAATGTTTAATTTCCAGCGCTCCCCCACACGCCGCGACGCCTCAATATTCAGCGCCATCCCCTCTCCCGCGTGGTCCACAAACAGCCCCACCAGCAGTTCGGTACTGGCCTCGTCATTAAAGGCGATCCGCGTCCCGACCATCGAGTCATCGGCAAACGGCGTTAACGCCTCATCAGCGCGGCTGTCGTAGAGGTATTCGTAGAGCAGTCCCACATCAAAAACGGAATCAAACACCCCGTAGAGGGTATATTCAAACCCCGCCGTAGCGGCGCTGTACCGCTGGGTAGCGCTGCTGCGGTGAATTGCTTCAAGCTTCCACAGCCAGGCATCGAGGGTGGCCTGAAGGTCCAGCCCGCTCTGGTGAATGATTTCGTAGAACGGCAGCAGCACAGGTTCGCCATTGCGCTGGCCCAGCTCAAACAGCGGGTCGCGGCTGGTGCCGTAGAAGTGACTGATACCAACATCAAACACATCAACGCTATGCGCCCAGCGCACGGCGTAGTCCACATGTTTCTCTTTCTTGTCTGACTCGTAACGGGGCTGGTCGGTATCGATGTAGGGCTGAGTACGCAAGCGCCCCTCCACGCCGGGGTAGGTGCGCTCCCGCGCGTAGGGCAGCACGAAAAAGTCGAGGGTACCCCACTCCCGAATCAGCGCCAGGTTCACCATGGGCTGGCCCAGCTTGGCTTCGCCATCGGGGTCCTCCACCAGATCGGTCTGGTTGATGATGTCCACCAGGTGCTGCGACTCCGTCACCCCCCAGAAAAGTTGACGAACCCCCGCCCGCAGCTCCCACTCATCGGCAATGTAGAGCCAGGTCAGCTCACGAATATCGGCGTGGGTACGGGCCTCATCGTTCTGATCCAGCCGGGCAAAGGGGGTGAAGAGAAAGCTCTGCCGCCCGGCATCCCACTCGACGTACATTTCGGGTGAGACGCTGTAGGAGAGGTTGCCGTCGTGCTGGCGCGTGTCGGATGAGCGATCGAAAAAATAGCGCCCCTCGGTGGCAATATAGCCGCGCCACTCCACAGCCTGCGCCGGCAACACGGTTGCCGACAACAGAAGCCACAGTGCCGCCCGGCGCAGCAAAAAAGTCCGTTGACGTGTCATGGCCGGCTAACGAGCGCGCTTGAGGCTGTTGCGATCAAAATCCCGGGGGCCGAGCCCGGTCTGGAAGCGATAGCCATCCCAGTCCAGCGTGGTACTTTTGCCCGTCTGGTGGTTCACCATCTCCAGGCCTGAGGGACGCCAGTACTTGCCCAGATACTGGGTGTAGTTCTTGTAGGTCAGCGTCTTTAGCAACGTGTTTTTGCGATCATAAAAATCGATGCGTAGCGGGCGGTAGCGCTCTTTATCCGTCCACACGACCTGACGCGTATAACCCGAGTGTTTATAGTTGGGGTAGTACTCGCTTACAAAGGCCTCGCGCCCGTCCAATACCTCATCGCGGAGGTATTTGTAGCGGTACTTATCCACCTCCTGGGAGGAGATATCCTCATACGAAAACTCACTCCCCAGGAAGGGGCCTGATTTATTGGACGAGGAGATGCGCTTGACCCGTTTGAGCGCTGGCAGATACATCCACTGCTCATCTGGCCGGGTGGCGTGGCTGTAGGTCAAAAAGGCGGTGCCGGCGATGTCTCGCGGGCTATCGAAGATGATCAGCGTCTTGTCACCATCGCCCTCCACCTCCAGGGTTTTCATGCGATTCTTGCGCACACTCTCCTGGCCATGAGCGTTACGCAGCACCATGGTGACGTTGACGCTCTCGTCACCCCAGCCCTTGTCACGACGGTCAACCTCCTGCGCAATAGCCAGCCCCTTCTGTTCCGGCGTTTCAGCCACAACGGCCTGCAACGGCAGGCTAAATATCAGGGTGAGTAGCGCGACGACCAGCCTTGAGCTTGGCATCATTTTTCTCCTCTATCTTGATTAGCAGGGCGGGCAACAGCAGAAAATCCGCAATCAGCGCCAGGGTGACGATCAGTGCCGATAGCATACCCATGCCCGAGTTCAACTTGAAAGCGGAAGTGGCCAAAATAGCAAAACCGGCCACCAGAATAATTGAGGTATAGAGCAACGCCCGTCCCACATTATTAAAGGCGTAACGTACCGCCTCCGGAGCCGTGGCCTGTTGCTCGCGTCGGGCACGCAGGTATTTGCTGAGAAAGTGCACGGTGTCATCCACCACGATCCCCAGCGTCATCCCGGTCACAATGGACAGCGCCAGCCCCACCTCGCCCACCAGCAGCCCCCAGAGACCAAAACCCATGGCCGCCGGCACCAGGTTGGGCACCATACTGACCAGACCAATTTTGACCGACCGCAGGGCCACCACCAACAGCGCCGAGATCAGCACCAGCGCCAGCGTCGTCCCCGTCAGCATGCTGACGATATTGCGGCTGCTGATGTGGGCAAACATCAGGTTGGGGCTGGCGGCATGGGCAGCGACGATGTGGGGCGCATTTGCGGCCAGCCACTCACTGGCGCGGCGCTCAATGTCGAGCATCTGTTTGGTGGACAGTGAATGCATCACCAACATCAAACGGGTGGAGGATTTATCGACATTGATCTGATTGTTGAGGTCGAGCCCGTAGGGCAGCGACATCTCGTAGAGCAGCAGGTATTGCGCCGCCAGTTCACGGTTGTCCGGCAGCGTGTAGTAGGCCTCGTCATCACCGTGCATGTTTTTGTTCAGCCGCTTGAAGATGTCGGTCACGGTGGAGACGTAGAGCACCTCCGGCTGACTGCGGGCC
>JALTMR010000185.1 GCA_027001525.1 Gammaproteobacteria bacterium | reverse complement strand
ATAGTTGGTCCGGATTAAATCTGGGTTGCCAAATCTTTTATAAGTTTATCGTGCGCTTTGGCGTCAACTTCTCGACCAATAATCTTGGCCGCGGCGGCGACTGAAATTTCGGCTACCTTGCTACGAATCTCTTCTTTAGCGCGGTTAGCTTCCTGCTCAATTTCAGCGGTTGCAGCGGCAAGTATACGGTCACCTTCTTCGCGAGCTTTGTCTTTCGCTTCTTCAACAATCTCTGAGGCACGCTTATCAGCTTGCGCCAGGATTTCAGCAGCTTGAACTTTGGCTTCTTTCAGGGCACCTGTAGCACGCTTTTCAGCGAGCTCCAGCTCATGCTTACCCTTTTCAGCAGCAGACAAGCCATCAGCTATACGCTTTTGACGAGCTGCCATCATGCCAGACATGGGCCCCCACAAGAACTTGTTGACGAACCAAATCAACAGCACGAATGCGATGATCTGTCCGATCAGGGTTGCGTTAATATTCACGGCTCAATCCCCTTAACTCGTTTATGTGGTTGGAAGATTTAAGCAAGTGCTGCAATAGCAGACTGCAGAGCACCAACAAACGGGTTAGCAAACAAGAACCACATTGCGAAAGCCAGGATGATGAAAGGAAAAGACTCCATCAAACCAGCAAAAATGAACATGTTGGTCATCAGTGCAGGGCGCATCTCTGGCTGACGTGCAATACCTTCCAGGGTTTTCGCACAGATCAGGCCCCAGCCAATAGCGGAACCCATACCAGCAGCAGCCAAAATTACGCCCACACCAACAGCCGTATAAGCATAAATGGTTGCGATCATATCAGGTGTCATTTGTAACTCTCCTCTGACAAAGTTTTAAAAAATAAACAAAGTGAAAACAAAAATATGGAACCAGTTAAAACAAACCGTTTAGTGATCATCAACACCGGTATGCGCCATACCCAGATAGACAATGGTCAATACCATGAAGATGAACGCTTGCAAGGTGATGACCAACAGATGGAAGATCAACCAGGCCAAATCCAACGCAACTTGCAGAGGCAGGGCGATGTACATCGTGCCACCAATCAGTGCGATCAAAAGGAATACCAGCTCACCAGCAAACAGGTTACCGAACAGACGAAGGGCGAGACTCAAAGGCTTCGCTAACTCTTCGATGGCGGTCATGACGATATTGACGGGAACGAAAAACTTACCAAAAGGGTGGAAGAGGAACATCTTCATGTAACCACCAAACCCTTTGACCTTGATATTGTAATACAGGATCAGGGCAAAGATGGTCAGAGACATCGCTAAGGTAGCATTCAGATCGGTGGTGGGCACCACTTTCAGGTATTCAATACCCATCCAAGTACCTATCAGAGGTAGCAGATCGACCGGGATTAAATCCATGAAGTTCATCAGGAACACCCACAGAAAGATGGTCAGCGCCAGCGGGGCAATTAAAGGGTTATGACCCGGGAAGGTATCCTTAACCTGCTGATCAACAAACTCAAGCACACTTTCCACAGCATTTTGAAAACCACCGGGCACACCGGCTGTCATCGACTTACCCAAGCGCCAGGCGACAAAAATAATCAGCGCACCAAGCAGGTAACTAAAGAAGAGGGTATCAAGATGAAGAGACCAAAAACCTGTGGCTTTATGAGTAATAGGATCACAATCACCAACGCATAGATTGGTTAAATGGTGCTGGATATACTGAACAGTACCGCCACCAGAACTTTCTGCTGCACTCAAGACAAATCTCCCATAGAACTATAAATAATCTCTTACCTTGGCGCGGGGTGTGCTGTACTCCGCATCACGACAGCATAAGCCAGCTGCGCGCACCCGAACCCTATCACTGCAGCCAGTGGATCGAGCTCGATTAGAGCCAATCCCAGCGCAAAGAGCACGAGAACCATAATAAAACGTTGAAAGGCACCAAAATATAAAATGGCCATGCCCTTCTTGGGATCATCCTTAACCACTTCGCTCGCCCTGGCCACACCGCGGCGCAAGAGTAACGAGGAGAAGACGCTGATCAATCCCCCAAAAATCGCTGACAAGGCATGCCAGCCACCTTCGATAAATCCAAAAATTACCGCTACGGCTACCGCTATCCCGACTTGCAAGCTCACCACTTTGCGGGCGTTAACTTGCATCTGTTTTGAGGCAGTATCCAATGACTAAAACCTAGCTAGCATCTCGCAAGCTTTGATGATTCCACCAACAAAGCCAAGGATGCCGAATAGAACCATAAAAATGGGTGTTGTATCGATTAGATAGTCCAACCCGTAACCCAGCCCGAAGCCAGCAACAATCATTGAGGTGAGATTCGTTCCCACGCCGATGAGAAGTAAGCCAGGACCTTTATTTTTATCCATCCTAGACTTGCTCATCCGTACGGCGCGAGAGTATAGCTTGCGTGTTCATGCTAGCGCAACACCCGCTTTCTTGTTCTTGGCCGCGGAGTATAAAGGAACCCACTTACAGGGGTCAATCGATATCAGCGCGGCTTAATCACTCGTCTTTTGAATGTGGGCCAGGATGCCATCCAGCTCATCAACACTGTTGTACTGAATCACCAATTTTCCCTTGCCCTTTGCGCTGTGTTGAATCTTAACTGCGGCTGCAAGTTGTGCTGACAGTTGCTCTTCCAGGTGGCGAATATCCGGATCAACCCGGACGGGGGCGGGTGGCTCGCCGGCGGCCTCCGCCAGTAAACGCTTAACCAGACGCTCGGTTTCTCGCACCGACATACCTTGCGCCACCACCTTCAGCGCCGCTGCTTTCTGTACCTCTTTCGGCAGCGCCAACATCGCCCGGGCATGGCCCATTTCCAGATCACCGTGCTCCACCATGAGCATCACTTCCGCATGCAGCTCAAGCAGGCGCAGCAGATTGGAAACCGCCGCCCGGGAGCGCCCCACCGCTTCAGCAGCTTCCTGGTGGGTGAGTTCAAATTCCTGAATAAGACGCTGCAGGGCTCGCGCCTCTTCCATGGGATTGAGGTTTTCTCGCTGAATATTTTCGATCAGCGCCATGGCGATTGCTGCCTGGTCAGGCACATCACGCACCACTGCCGGAATATCCTGCAGGCCAGCCATTTGCGATGCACGCCAGCGTCGCTCACCCGCGATAATCTCGTAACGATCACCGCTGCCAACAGGCCGAATCACAATGGGCTGCACGACGCCCTGGGCCTTGATCGAATCAGCCAGATCCTGAAGTGACTCCTGATGCATATCCATCCGGGGCTGGTATTTGCCGCGTTGAATCAGGTCCACCGGCACGTCACGCAACTCGTGAGCACTGTGACCAGAGTCATCACTCGCCACCGACGCTACCGGCTTGGAGCCAGCCAACAGCGCATCCAGACCGCGCCCCAACCCTCGTTTCTTTGCTGCCATAGGATTTCTTTATAAAAATAGATTAAGCAGGCACAGGCTCAGCCACCTGCTCCTTACGAAGAATCTCCCCCGCCAGGGCAAGATAGGAAAGCGCACCCGTGCAGCTCTTGTCATACATGATGACCGGCAAGCCGTGGCTTGGGGCCTCGGCCAGACGAATATTACGGGGTACCACGGTACGATAGACTTTGTCACCAAAGTGATGAATCAGCTGATCGGATACATCATTGGCCAGATTGTTACGCGAATCGAACATGGTACGCAGCAACCCTTCCACCTCCAGCGCCGCATTAAAATTGCTGCGGATTTGTTCGATGGTGTCGAGCAGTGCGGTCAAGCCCTCCAGCGCGTAGTATTCACACTGCATGGGAATGATAACCGACCGCGCGGCCACCAGCGCGTTAACCGTCAACATATTCAGCGAAGGAGGGCAGTCGATGAGAATGTAATCATATTCGCCATCAACCTTTGCCAGGGCCCGCTTTAGCTGCTGCTCACGGTTGGAGCGCTCCATCAACTGCACTTCTGCTGCGGTTAAGTCACTATTGGCTGGCACCACCATGTAGCCCGACTCCTGCGCCAGCACCGCGACCTCGTTAATCCCTTTCTCCCCCAGCAGCATCTCGCAACTACTGAACTCAACGCTATTCTTGTCGATGCCGCTGCCCATTGTGGCATTGCCCTGAGGATCAAGATCGAGCAGCAACACCTTGCGCTTTGTCGCCGCCAGCGAAGCCGCCAGGTTAATGCTCGTGGTGGTCTTGCCCACGCCACCCTTCTGGTTGGTAATCGCGATAATTTTGTTGACCATAGACTTGTACTTCACCGTTGTTGGGCAGCTTACGGAATATTCGGAGTCACAACTGCCAGGTGACGTGCGGCACTAAGATAAGGCACCTGAAGCTCATGCACCACCTCTACACGAAACTGAGCAGGAATGTCTGCCAGCTCTTCTTCAGGGTAAACCCCCTTCATCGCCAGAAACACCCCGTCATCAGCCACCAGATGGCCCGACACGGCCAACATATCGCTGACGGTGGCAAAAGCGCGCGACACCACACTGTCAAAGCCCACCTCGGGCTGGTAGGCCTCCACCCGGGACGTTACCACTTCCATATTTTTCAGCCCCAACTCAATCATCGCCTGGGTACGAAAACGCCCCTTTTTGGTGACACAATCGAGGGAGACAAACTGCTTCTCGGGGCAGGCCAGGGCGAGCGGAATAGCGGGCAGACCAGCGCCACTGCCCACATCAATCAGCCGTGAGCCGTTCAAATAAGGCACAAGTGCAAGACTGTCGAGCAGGTGGCGTGCCACCATATTGTCCATATCCTTACGCGAGGTGAGATTGTAGACCCGATTCCACTTGCGCATCAGATTGAGGAAATGAAGCAGCCTGTCCTGGATCGCCTCGTCAAGGGACAGCCCCATCTGCGCCAGCCCCTCCGCCAACTGTCTCTTTTCATCCATCATCAGCTCAACTTTGGCAATTTGCCGTAGTGCTTTTTAAGATGTACCAGCAAGAGGGAGATAGCGGCCGGCGTCACACCCGACATACGCGACGCCTGACCCACCGTGGCCGGGCGCCGGGCCAGCAGCTTTTGGCTCACCTCGTTGGAAAGCCCCTTCACCTGGGCATAATCGATACCCTCCGGCAACACCACCTCTTCATTGCGGCGGAGGCGCTCAATCTCCTCACGCTGACGCTCTATATAGCCTGCGTACTTGGCCTGAATTTCCACCTGCTCAGCCACTTTGGCATCCACTGCCTCGTGTGCTGCCGCCCCCGGCAAGGTCATCAGCATCGCGTAGCTGACCTGAGGTCGCGTCAACAGCTCACTCAGGCGCTGCTCTTTACTCAATGCCGTTCCCAGTACCTGTTCCACCGCTTTTTCAGGCAATGATTGGGGCCGCATCCAGGTCGCTTGCAGGCGCTGGTTTTCACGCACAATCGCCTCACGCTTGGCCTCAAAAATGCGCCAGCGTTCGTCATCGATCAGCCCCAGTTCGCGCCCCTTTTCTGTCAGGCGCAAATCGGCATTGTCCTCGCGCAACAACAGACGATACTCCGCCCGGCTGGTGAACATGCGATAGGGCTCCTGCGTGCCGCTGGTAATCAAGTCATCGATCAACACCCCGACATAGGCCTCGTCCCGCCGTGGCGACCAGGCCGCCTTGCCCTGCACCTGCAGCGCCGCATTCATGCCCGCTATCAGGCCCTGGGCCGCAGCCTCTTCATAGCCGGTGGTTCCGTTGATCTGGCCGGCAAAAAAGAGGCCGTCGATGTGCTGCGTCTCCAACGATGCCCGCAGCTCACGCGGATCAAAAAAGTCGTACTCGATAGCGTAACCGGGACGGGTGATGTGGGCCTTTTCAAAACCACGAATGGAGCGCACCAGCTCAAGCTGTACGTCGAACGGCAAACTGGTGGAGATGCCATTCGGGTAGACCTCGTGGGTCGTTAACCCCTCCGGCTCGACAAAAATCTGGTGCGAGTTCTTATCTGCAAAACGGACAATTTTATCTTCAATCGAAGGACAATAACGCGGCCCCACGCCCTCGATCACCCCGGCGTACATGGGGGAGCGATCAAGACCGGCCCGAATAATGTCGTGAGTGCGCTCGTTGGTGTGGGTGATGTAGCAGGAGATCTGGCGCGGGTGATCTTCCGCTTGACCGAGAAAAGAGAAGCTGGGCACCGGCTCATCGCCGGGCTGCTCCTGCATAACCGAAAAGTCGATGGAACGGGCGTCGATGCGCGGTGGTGTACCCGTCTTCAAACGCTCGATAGAGAAGGGCAGCTCACGCAACCGCCGCGACAGCGCATTGGCCGGTTCATCCCCAGCACGCCCCCCCTCGTAGCTGGACATTCCCACA
>JALTMR010000184.1 GCA_027001525.1 Gammaproteobacteria bacterium | reverse complement strand
ATTTCCTGGTGACGAGCTTCGTTTGCGCATCCACGAGGGAAAGTTGACAGAGCTTATCTACGAATTTGACCTGGGCCAAAGCCTGCACCTGAGCCGCAATGACAAGCAGTTTCAAAGCGAAATCATCACCAGGCCACTGGAAACAAGGACAAGCCAGGCCAGCGGCATTATCAATGATTCGCTCTTCTTGAGCGCCCAGGCTGCCGGCCTCTCTGACAAGCTGACAATGGAGCTGGCGGGCATATTCGGCTGGGACGTGGATTTTGCCCTGGACATTCGCCAGGGCGATAGCTTTACGGTGATGTACGAAGAACTCTATCTCGACGGCGAGAAGGTCCGTGACGGAAAAATCATCGCCGCAGAGTTTGTGAACCAGGGCAAAAGCTTTCAGGCCATCTACTATGAAACCAAAAAAGGCGAAGGGGATTACTACGCGCCTGACGGTCGCAGCATGAGAAAAGCCTTTCTTCGCACACCCGTGGCATTTTCCCGCATTAGCTCACGCTTCAACCTGAAACGAAAACACCCCGTATTGAATAAAATTCGCGCACACAAAGGGGTGGACTATGCTGCCTCGCGGGGAACCCCCATCAAGGCCACTGGCGCAGGAAAAGTCATCCACAAAGGCACAAAGGGGGGTTACGGCAGGACGGTCATTATTCAAAATGGCAGCCGTTACACCACCCTCTTCGCTCACATGTCCAAATACGCTCGTGGCATTCGCAAGGGGGCCCGCGTCAAACAGGGGCAGGTCATCGGCTACGTCGGCAGCTCAGGCCTGGCCACCGGGCCACACTTGCATTACGAATTCCGGGTGGATGGCTCAGTTCGCAATCCACTGACCGTCAAACTTCCCAGCGCAGAACCGTTGCCCAAAGCACAGATGCAGGCTTTCGCCATGCGCTCCAACCAACTCATTGCCCGGCTGGAGCTGATCAAACGCAGCAGCTTGGCGCTCGCCTCTCGCTAAACCGAATCAAGACCACAATGCCCCTTTACATCGGACTCATGTCCGGCACCAGCATGGATGGCATCGATGCTGCCTTGGTTGAGCTGGAGGGCGGCAACGCCTCTGTGCTCGATACCCACTGCGCACCACTCAGGCCATCACTAAAAACCAGACTGGAAGCCTTTTGCAACCAATCGATGATCTCCATTGAGCAATTGGGCGAAATTGATGTAGAGCTAGGCCGGCTATTTGCCCAGTCAGCGATCAAGCTCATGGAGCGAAACCAACTCTCCCCCGCAGCGATCACAGCAATTGGCAGCCATGGCCAGACTATTTTTCATGCTCCAAATGGCCCACACCCGTTTACGCTTCAAATTGGAGACGCCAACACCATTGCCGAACTTACGGGCATTACCACCGTGGCCGACTTTCGCCGTCGGGACATGGCCGCAGGAGGTCAGGGAGCCCCTCTCGTACCCGCTTTCCACGAAGCCGTGTTTTACTCCCCGAAAAAAAACAGGGCCATTATCAATATTGGAGGCATCTCCAATATTACAACCTTACCCAAAGACAGTACCCAGACCACCACAGGGTTCGACACTGGCCCAGGCAACACCCTTCTCGATGCCTGGTGCCAGCAGCACCTCAAACAACCCTTCGACAACGATGGCCACTGGGCGCGTGGCGGTAGTCTGCAAGAAACCCTGTTGAATCGATTGAGCGCCGACCCTTACTTTGATCTTCCCCCCCCAAAAAGCAGCGGTAAAGAGCACTTCAACCTCCACTGGCTAAGGGAGAGGGTCATCGACGAAAACCCCCAGGATGTGCAGCGCAGTCTGATCGCACTCACCGCCATCACTATCGCCAGGGCACTGGAAAAATACGCACCAGATACCGAGGAGATATTTGTGTGCGGGGGCGGCGCAAAGAATTCGCTACTGATGGAGGAGCTACGGGCGCAGCGGCCCAATCAACCCGTCAGCACCACGCAAGAGCTGGGCCTCCACCCCGACTGGGTAGAGGCCGTGGCCTTCGCCTGGCTTGCCAGGCAGTGCCTGAACAGCCAACCTGCCAACCTGCCAGCCGTTACGGGCGCACGCCATCGCGTCATACTCGGAGGAATTTACCCGGCCAACCCCGCATAATTCAGACAAAAAAAGGCCGGGAACCCCATCCTGGAGTCCCCGGCCTACATTGCTACACTACAAGGAACACTATACGGAAAACGACGAACCGCATCCACAAGTTGTTGAGGCATTCGGGTTGCGAATAACAAAGTGAGACCCTTCCAGCCCCTCTTTGTAGTCGATCTCTGCGCCGGTGAGGTATTGAAAGCTCATGGGGTCAATCAACAGGCAAACGCCCTCCTTCTCCACCACCGTGTCACCTTCATTCACCGTCTCATCAAAAGTAAATCCGTACTGAAAACCGGAACATCCGCCCCCGGTCACGTAGATACGTAACTTGAGCGCATCATTCTCCTCTTCAGTGATCAGCTCTTTCACCTTGCTCGCTGCACTGTCAGTGAAAATGACCGGGTCTTCACTCTCAATTTCGGAAACTTCTGTACTCATGGCTCGCGCTCATCCGTCAAAATCGTTGGCGCAATAATACACCTTTAAACACACCACATTCAATACCCGACAATTAAAATCAGGTATTGCTTCAGGGCTTCGACCCGGCCGTCGCTGTCGAATTTATCTTCGGAGCGGGGCTGGACTTATCTTTTTTCTGCCCCGCCGGGCTCTTCTCTGGCTCCGCCTGCCTGACCAGATTTCCATTCACCTCGGAACCTGCCGCCATCTCGATCAAGTGGTAGTAAACATTACCCAGCACGCGCGCGTTCGCTGCCAATTCAACTCGCTCACTCGCATACACATCACCCTTAATGGTGCCATTCAGGATGATATTTGGCACATGCACTTCACCCTCAACCATGCCGTGATCACTCACCGTCAGCAACGAAGCCGAATCATCGGAGCGAATATTGCCGTGAATCTTGCCATCGACGTGAAAGCCACCACTAAACACCACATCGCCATGCAGCTCAGTATTCTGACCGATCAACGAATCCACTTTTGTCGCATTGGTTGCAGGTGAGTTATTTTTTTTTCTGGATGAAAACATAAGCTTACAGACACTCCATTTCCCGGTTGCTTTAAATCATAATCAGTGACGGCGTTGTCATTATTTTAATTACTGATCCAATATCGCCATCTCTCTATCCCTCGGTGGATTTTACTCCTTTTCCCCACAAGACGCGCATGCAAAGCACACCTCAGCCTGCAACCTCACGCCAGGGGAAGGATTTTGTCACCCGTTTACGCCCCTTGGGCACTATTTCCACCACCACATCACGCGCCACAAATCCTTCGGGCAGGCGCACATCCCCTTCCACTTTCTGAAAATAGCGAAAACCCAGGTCGCGATTGACACTGTCGTTGGGCGTCAGGTCTTTGAACTGCAATTTTTTCGGCTGCCCTTCCTGAACGCCGTTGACGTATACATTCACCCGGCCTTTGACAAATTTATCGTTTTTGAGCATCTGCGTTAACACCAACTCGTAGTGATGCAGCCCCTCCTGCGCCGTCGGCGAGATATCGAATGACTGAATCGCAATCCCCGCCAAACGCTCTGCCGGTGAGACAATGCCCCGGTAGAACTCCACCTCCTGGCGCAACTCCAGGATCTCGTCCTGCAACTGCTTCAGGCTATTGCGCACGTCTTCGTAGGCGCTGCCATCTACGGCCTGGGTCTGCTTCAGCATAATAACCTGGCTCTGTAACGCCTTCTTCTCCTGCTCAATGGCAGCAATATCAGCCTCCAGCTTCGCTTTTTCGGCCTTGCTCTCGAGGTAGTAATACCCACCCTGGCTGACACCAAACGTGTAGATTGCAACAACCACCCCCAGCGCCACCACCGCCATACCCAACCAGTAGAGCTTGCTGCGCACCGGCCGGTGGTTTTTTACGATCAGGTCGCCTGCCTTCATCTCAACACCATTCCACTAAGGCAGTAGCGCCACATGATCCAGCCCCGTTATCTCATCAAAGCCGAACATAATATTCATATTCTGTACCGCTTGACCTGCCGCACCTTTGACCAAATTATCGATGACTGACAGGACCACTACCGTGCGCCCTCCCTGTGGACGGTGAATGGCCAGCCGACAGGTATTTGCCCCTTTTACGCTGCGGGTTTCGGGGTGAGCACCGAGCGGCAAGACATCGACAAACGGCTCGCCGGCATAACGTGTTTCATAGAGTGTTTGAAGGTCGGCATCGCCTGTCAGGGTCGCGTACAGCGTCGCGTGAATGCCTCGCAGCATTGGCGTCAAATGAGGCACAAACGTCAGCCCCACCTCACCCTGGACTACCTGGCGAAGGCCCTGACTGATTTCGGGAAGATGACGATGACCGGGCACAGCATAAGCCTTGAAGCTTTCACTGGTTTCGCACAGCAGCGCCCCCACACTGGCCTTGCGCCCGGCCCCGCTGACCCCCGATTTGGCATCGGCGATCAGGTGGTCAACGTCAACCAGCCCCTGCTCCAGTAACGGTAAAAAGCCCAACTGCACCGCCGTTGGATAACAGCCGGGACAGGCGATCAGGCGGGCATTTTTTATCGCCTCACGGTTCAGCTCCGGCAGGCCATACACCGCCTCATCCACCAGTTCGGCCGAGGTGTGGCTCATACCGTACCACTTCTCCCATTCAGGAATATCCTTGATGCGAAAGTCAGCCCCGAGATCGATAACCTTGACTCCGCGCGCCAGCAATTCACCGGCCCCGGCCATAGCGACGCCGTGGGGCGTGGCATAAAAAACCACATCACACTGGGCCAGGTTATCGACATGGGGTTCGCTGAAAACCAGATCGACGTGCCCTCGCAAATTGGGAAACATATCCGCCACGGGCAGGCCAGCCTCAGAACGAGAGGTGATCACCGTCAACGCCACACCGGGGTGCTTTGCCAGCAGACGCAACAACTCGACACCGGTATACCCTGTGCCACCCACAATACCTACTTTAACCATCAGCCCGCTACTCTCTAAATAATCGTTTTATTCGTCTGAATCAGCCGTTGCCCGAGGCACAAACACCCGCATCACATAGGCGGCAACAGCTTCAATCTCATGGGGCTTCAAAACATTTTTCCAGGCAGACATGGTCGTGCCGGGCAAGCCGTTTCGAATCACCTCAACCAGCCGCGCCGTCGTCATGCCAGCCATGGCGTCCGGGTCGGTCAGGTCACGGGCGTTGGGCTCGATGAAACTGCCGATCCAGTTTTTACCGGTTCCGTCAGCGGCATGACAAAATTCACAATTCCCTTGGTAGATTACCTCACCCTGCTGTTGCTGCAATGTCAGCCCCTCAACTTCCGGTACCTTGTCGTGCACAGAGTAGGGCGTTGCCGATGAAATCGCATCCGGGTTGCGATGTGAATAGCTGCCCCGAGGATAGGATGTGGCTCGCGCGTCCCAGGCATCGCCTTCGTCCGCTACCCTGGCGCGATCATGACAGGTAATACAACTCGACATAAACAGTTCGCGCCCCTGTCGCTGCTCCGCTGTCAGCGCCTCCAGTGGAAGATCCAACGCCAACTCACCGTTAGCAAAAGGATAGGCAATGCGAAAACGTTCATGATCGGGCCAGCCGTTACCCGCCGTATGGTAACGGGTGTTGAGTCGATTCTCACTCATGAATGCCTGACGCACGAAGTCAACCACCAGCGCCACCTCCTCGGCTGACAACATCTCCTTGAAGCTTTTCATCGCCGTACCAGCGCGACCATGGGTGACGGAAAGGATCATCCGTTCGCGCGACAGCTCGCTCAATGCGGTGGCCGTAAAATTACGCGGTTTGGGCTCCAGATAGGTTGCGGCCAGCGTCTGGCCATCGCCGGCGTAGCCGTGACAGAAATAACAACGGTAGTTGTAAATATCCCGCCCCTTGTCAAAGGGGGTCCGCGCCTGGCTGCCCGCCGCCACCTCCACCGTGGAGGGCACAGCCTCAACCGCGGCGCGCTCATCTAGCGGGCTTTTTTTTTAGCCTCGGTCTCGACGCTGGCTTCGTCTTCAAACTCACCCAGGTCGCGATTGATGTTGGGGTCCGGGTGGATAAAGTCCTGAAACACAAACTCGGCCACGTCAGCCACCTCTTGCGGGCCCAGCACTTGCCCCCAGGCAGGCATCGGCGTCCCGGGCTTGCCGATGACAATGGCCTTAAACAGCGCGGGGCGATTGAGGCTCTTACGCGACTCGGGATGGATAAAATTACGCGGCTTCGGATTGATAAACGAGGAACGAGGCCCGTGGCCATCACCCCGCACACCATGGC
>JALTMR010000183.1 GCA_027001525.1 Gammaproteobacteria bacterium | reverse complement strand
GCAGGGTGTGGGTAACGCGCCCTTTAAGCTCCCAGCCCATAAAAGGGGTGTTGAGTCCGTGGCTCAGCAGGGTGTCGGGGCCTACCATCCAATACTGCTCCGGATCGACAAGGGTGATATCCGCACTTGCTCCCGGGCTCAGGGTACCGGCATCGATGCCCAGGATATTGGCGGGCTCGACGGTGACGCGGGCGATCAGTTCCGACAGCTTCATCGGGCTCTCCTGGGCCAGGCGCAGTGTCAGCGGCAGCAGGGTTTCGATGCCGGAGATGCCGGAGGCCGATTCCCGAAAGGGCACCAGCTTGGCATCTGCCTCGTGGGGCTGGTGGTCTGAACAGATGGCGTTGATGGTGCCCCGGCTGAGTCCTTCTCGCAGCCCCTGCATATCCCGCTGGCTGCGCAGTGGCGGGCGTACATGGCACTGGCTGTTGAAATCGGCCAGGTCGAATTCGGTGAGGTAGAGGTGGTGAGCGCTGACATCGACAGTGATGGGCAGGCCATCAAACTGGGCGCGGCCGATCTTCTTCATGGCCGTGGCGGAGGAGATGCGGCAGAAGTGGGCCCGCACGCCGGTGGCTTCGATCAGCGCCAGGTCGCGGGCGACCGCTACTGATTCCGCAGCGGCAGGGATGCCGGGCAGCCCCAGGCGGGTGCTGACCGGGCCCTCGTGCATACAGCCGTTGTTGCGCAGGCTGGTGTCTTCAGCGTGCAGAAAGACAGTCAGGTCGTAGGTGGCGGCATACTCCATGATGCGACGGCGCACCAGATTGTTGACCACGGGACGCCAGGCATTGCTGACGCCGACACAGCCGGCCCCGAGAAGGGCCCCCATTTCACTGATGTTCTGTCCGTTGAGCCCCTGGGTCGAGGCTCCGAGGCAGACCACGCGGGCCAGACCGGCCTGTTCTGCCCGGTGGCGAATCAGCTCCACCACGGCAGGGGTATCGGTGACCGGGTCGGTGTCGGGCGGGCAGGTGAGGGTGGTGACACCGCCCGCCGCTGCCGCGCGACATTCGGAGGCGATGGTGCCTTTGTGTTCCAGCCCCGGTTCGCGCAGCCGGGCGGCGAGATCGACCAGGCCGGGGATCACCAGCTGGCCGCTGGCATCGATGGTCTGATCGGCGACAAAGCCACTGGGGGGCTCGCCAACGGCGGCAATCTGGCCGTTGGCCAGGTGCAGGTCGGTGGTGCCATCGATCTGGTTGGCCGGGTCGATAACCCGGCCACCTGTAATGGATATCTGCTTTGGTTTCATCATCACCCTTGTCCTCCTTCCATGCCCTGGCCCAGGCACATGGACATTACCGCCATGCGCACTGCGATGCCGTGGGTCACCTGTTCGAGAATCACCGAGCGGGGCCCGTCGGCTACCGATGACTCGATCTCCACGCCGCGGTTGATGGGACCGGGGTGCATGACGATGGCGTCGGGTTTGGCCACGGCCAGACGCGCTTCGGTGAGGCCGTAGAGTTGATAATATTCGTGTTCGCTGGGCAACAGCTCCCCCTGCATCCGCTCGTTTTGCAGCCGCAGCATGATGACGACATCGGTGTCGCGCAGGCCTTCGCTCATGTCGTGATAGACGTGGACGCCAAGGCTCTCCACGGCAGGGGGGATCAGCGTTTTGGGGCCGATGACGCGGACTTCGTTGACCCCCAGCGTGGTGAGTGCGTGGATCTGTGAGCGGGCCACGCGGGAGTTGGCGATATCGCCGACGATGGCGACGGTAAGCGGGTAGAAATCCCCCTTGACGCGGCGGATGGTGAACATATCCAGCATCGCCTGAGTCGGGTGGGCGTGGCGGCCATCACCGGCATTGACGACGCTGATGTGGGGGGCGACGTGGTTGGCGATGAAGTGGGCCGCACCACTCTCGGCATGGCGCACCACAAACATATCGCAGTGCATGGCCTGCAGGTTGTAGAGGGTGTCGAGCAGGCTCTCGCCCTTGGTGGTGGCAGAGACGGCGATGTTGATGTTGAGCACGTCTGCCGACAGGCGTTTGGCCGCCAGTTCGAAGGTGGTGCGGGTGCGGGTGCTGGGTTCAAAGAAGAGGTTGACGATGGTTTTGCCCCGCAGCAGCGGTACTTTTTTGACTGAGCGGTCCACCACGCCGGAGAGTGATTCAGCCGTGTCGAGAATATCGATCAGCATCTGGCGCTTGAACCCCTCAACGGTGAGGAAGTGGCGCAGGCGACCCTGTTCGTTCAGTTGTATATTGCGCGGGGGCATAAGGCTCCTCTTGGGCTCTTTATTGTTGTTTGTCGGCAATCACCAGGCTCAAGGGCTCCGGCCCTTGCAGTTTCACATTCTGCCCTGCCGCCAGGGTCATCCGCCGGCCGATGATGTTGGCTTCGATGGGCAGTTCGCGGTCGCCCCGGTCGATCAGCACCGCCAGGGTGATGGTGGCGGGGCGGCCGTAGTCAAAGATTTCGTTCATGGCGGCGCGGATGGTGCGGCCGGTGTGGAGGACGTCGTCCACCAGAATGATGTGGCGATCATCCACATCGAACGGCAGGTGCGAGGGCTTGACCTGGGGGTTGATGCCGATGCGGGTGAAATCATCCCGGTAGAAGGAGATATCCAGATGGCCGAGGGGCTCCTCCAGCGCCAGCGCTTGGTGCAGCCGCTCTGCCACCCAGACCCCGCCGGAGTGGATGCCGATCATGGCGGGCTTACTGGCACCCAGGGCGCTCATTTTGGCCTGAAGCGCTGTCGTCATCGATGCCAGGGTGTGATCGATATCAAGTTGGGTCATGGTCTCTCAGTCAGTGTGAATAAAGCGGGCCATTGTACCGCTTTCGCTGAGGCAGCCCAATGGCGATGGCCGTTGAGCCATGCGGCCGAGGCTATTGGGAAAACCAGGTTTTGATGATGAGCTCGGCCGCCACCTGGTCGATGGCCGCCTTGCGCGAATGTTTGCGGCGCTGCCCGGCGCGGCGTTGCTCGGTGAGAATCTCCTCCGCTTCGTAGGAGGTGAGGCGCTCGTCGACCATCTTCACGGGCAGGTTGTAGCGGCCGTTAAGGCGGTGGCCGAAACGCCGTGCGGCGCGGGTGACCTCCTGTTCACTGCCATCCATGTTGAGCGGCAGGCCGACAATAATGAGTGCAGGTTGCCACTGTTCCAGCAGCCGGCTGATGTGGGGCCAGTCCGGTTTGCCGTTAATCACTGCCACGGTGGCCAGCGACTGGGTGGAGGCGGTGAGCTCCTGGCCCACGGCAACGCCGATGCGCTTGCCCCCGAAGTCGAAGCCGAGAACGGTACGCGGGGCAGTTTTTCCGGTGGCGTCGTTCAAGCGTGGCCTACCTCGTCGGAGAGCTTGTTCAGGTCCACACCCAACAGCGTTGCTGCAGCCTGCCAGCGGGCTTCGACGGGGAGGTCAAAGATGACATTGCTTGCCGCCGGAGCGCTGAGCCAGCTGTTCTCGCCCATCTCCTGCTCCAGTTGCCCGGCACCCCAGCCAGCATAGCCCAGGGCGACCAGGCTGTGGCTGGGGCCTTCACCCTCGGCGATATCCTGAAGGATGTCGGATGAGGTGGTGAGGGAGATCTCGTCGGAGATAAGCAGGGTGTTCTTCCAGCTTCTGCAGGCCTGGTGCAGCACAAAGCCGTGCTCGGGTTCCAGCGGGCCACCGACAAAAACGGCCTGCTGCCGAATCTGCGGATCCGTGGTGTTGATGTTCATGTGCTGGAATATCTCCCCCAGATTCATGCCGAGAGGGCGATTGATCACGATCCCCATCGCTCCCTCTTCCGTATGGCCACAAACGTAGGTAACGGTGTGGGAAAAGTGGGGGTCTGCCAGTTGCGGCATGGCAATGAGAAAGTGGTTGGTCAGGTTGGGATGAATGCTCATGGCTATGAGTATAGTCCGCGTCCCTGATGGTGAGCTGAATGGTTACAATTTTTGTAACTGACTTGACGGAGGGGCGTTCAGTGGTTCCCCTGGGGCAGGGTGAAGGAGAAGCAGCTGCCCTCTCCCGGTTTGGTCTCTACGCCGATTTTGCCGCCCATGGCACTGACTAGGTGGTGGCAGATGGCCAGCCCCAGCCCGGTGCCTCCGTAGCGGCGGGTGGCGGAGCCGTCAGCCTGGGTGAAGACATCGAAAATGTGTTGTTGGGCCTCCTCGGCAATGCCGATGCCGGTGTCGATCACCTTGAACCGGATGGCGCCGACATCAGTCTCGTCGTGGTCAACTTCCACACGAATGGCTCCCTGCTCGGTGAATTTGATGGCGTTGGAGATGAGGTTGAGCAGCACCTGGCCGAGCCGTGTCGGGTCCGCCTGAACAATGGCGGGCACTTCATCGGCCACCTCCATGGAGAAGGCCAAGCCTTTGGTATGGGCCGAGTTCTGCATGGGGTTCAGCGTGTCCTGCAGGAAGGGGATCAGGCCGATTTCAAAGACTTCCAGTGCCAGTTCGCCTGCTTCCACCTTGGATAGATCCAGGACGTTATTGAGCAGTGCCAGCAGCATCTCCCCCGACTGCTGGGCCAGCTGGGCGTAGTCGTGCTGTTCGGCGTCCAGTTCGGTGTCGAGAAGCAGCTCCAGCATGCCCAGCACGCCGTTCATGGGCGTGCGGATCTCGTGGCTCATGTTGGCGAGAAATTCTGACTTGGCACGCGATGCGGCAAGGGCGGCGTCGTGGGCCTCTTTCATCGCTTCGGCGGCCGCTTTGCGCTCGGTGATATCGTGCAGGTAGATACCAATGCCGTCGGTGGTGGTGAAGATGTGGCTTTCGAACCAGCGCCCAAACATCGAGTAGAGGTTGTCGTCGGTGGACTGGTTTTGCTGCTGGAATTGCTCGAAGTAGCGGGCCAGTTGCGGCAGGGTGCTCTCCAGTGTTTTACCCAGCAGCACCTCGCGTTTAAGGCCGAACAGCTCTTCGGCGCTGTTGTTGGCGTACTGGATCTCCATGCCCGTGGTGATGGAGAGAAATACGTCGCGGGTATGCTCCAGCAAATTGGCCGTGTGCTGTTGGGATCGCGCCAGCTCCTCTTCATGTTTTTTTCGCTGACTCAGGTCACGCAGAATGCCGATAAAGTGCAGCTCGCCATCGAGCCGCATCTCCCGCAGTGCCAGCTCCACCGGAATTTCAACGCCACTTTTGTGTAGTGCGGTGAGCTCGACAGCCGTTTTGCCAACGACGTGAGCAACGCCGGTGTCGATGTAGCGCTTCAGGCTGTCGGTGTGTGCCTGTTTGTAGTGGGGGGGAATGAGAATGTCGACGTTCGTGCCGAGTAGTTCGTTTTTCTCGTAGCCGAATGTTTGCAATACCGCGTTGTTGACGGATTCTATCTTTCCCGTTTTATCGATGGAGATGATGCCGTCGATGACGTTCTCAAACATAGTCGTGAGGCGGTTTTCACTGTTGCGCAGTGCTATTTCGGCCTGGTTCCGCAGTTCGATCTCGTGGAGGGAGCGCTCATGCACCAGCGACGCCTGGCAACTCAGCGAGAGGCGGTGGATGATGGGGATGATGGCAGAGACCATCTCGCCGCTCAGTGGCTGTCCCTTACGTTCGAGGGCAATGATGCCCATCTCTTTGAGGCAGAAGAGGTGGTAGTGCGTGTGGCCGTTGTGGATGTGTTCGGGCTGCTCCGCCAGGGACAGGGCATAGGCGCTGAACTGCTCCGCCACCTCCGTCGATTCGTGTGGGTGCTCGTAGCCGGTGTGTGGAATGTTGATAAACGGAATTAAACGGCTGGCTGCGTGTTCGTCCGGGTTTGCAACCATCTCCTCCAGAGTCTGCGTCAGATAGACGTGACAGCCCTTCAGGTTGAGTCGTTTGATGCTGGTCTTCATGAACTGCTGCAGCATCGGGGCAAGGCGGATATCGAGCCCGATGTTCATGCCCAGTTCGTGCTGGATGGAGATGAGTGCCAGTGCCTGATGCATCATGTCATGAGCTCGGCTGGAGGATTGTTGTGGTGCTGCATGCCTGTTTGATAAGTCCGTTTTGGGGTGGTGCGATTTCCGTGCTAATGCGCTTTGTGCCGGGCTGCGTCCGTCGGCTGGCTTAGCGGGTTTTCAGTACGTTACCTTCCGCTTCAAACTTCCAGGTTCGCGTGATATGGAGAATATCGGTGTCTTTGCGCATTTCTGGAGGGAGGGGGGCGAAGGGGGCGGCGAGCCTGACGATGCGCACGGCCGCGTCGTCCAGCAGTTTCTGGCCGGAAGAGCTGAGAATGTTGATCTCCTGAATGGTGCCGTCCTGGCGAATGGCAACGTCCATCAATACATTGCCCGAGAGGTGGTGGCGCTTTGCCTCGTCGGGATAGTTCATGGT
>JALTMR010000182.1 GCA_027001525.1 Gammaproteobacteria bacterium | reverse complement strand
ATCTCCTCTTGTAACGCCCTGCTTTGCTGTTCAAACTGCTGTTGCTCCGTGTCGCGTTCCCGGCGGATTTTTTTTAATTCATTATCTAGCTCAAGCTGCTTTTTTTGCTGCTCAGCGAGTGCGTTCTGTGTGGTGCTGGCGTGCTCCTTTTTTTGCGCCAGTTCGGCTTCAAGTTTGGTCAGTGTTTGGGATAGCTCGTCGGCGTGCTGTTGTCTCTTTCTCTGTTGTTGATGCAGCGACTGGGTTTTCTCTCTCTCCTGTTCCAGCTCTTGTGTCAGTTCTTCGACCACTGTATTCAGGTGGGTCTCGGCCTGCTCCGCACTTTGTTGCGCCAGGGTCTGCGTCTCTTTTACTGACTGCTCAAGTTTGGATATTTTCTGGTGGGCGTCTTTTGCTTCTTTGCCCAGTTGTTCCATCTCTTGATGCTTGGCTGCCAGCGCCTGGTTCAGCTGTTCTATCTGACGTTTCTGCTCGCTAATAAGTTGTTCGCTCTGGTTCTGCTTCACCTCCTGAATCGCAGTAAGGGGTGCGGTGTCTGGTGTGTTGATGCGGTTTTCTTTCTTTTCTTTCTCTTTGGCGGCGGGAGTGTAGGGGGCCAGTCCGCCATCCAGTACGCAGACATCCAGGCCCTGCTGGCTCAGCACGAAGGCGGCAACAGCACTCTTTTTTCCATCCTCACAGCAGGCGATATATTTTTTGTTCCTGGCCAGTTTTGATGCCTTGAGCCGCAGTTCCGACAGGGGCAGGTTGATGCCCACGCCATCTCGAGCAAAGGCCTCCGGGGTGCGGACGTCCAGCGTTTCAGCGCCTTGCTCCTTGAGTCGGGCCACTGTTTCGTAGGGCAGCGGCTGCACCAATGTTTGTTGAAGCAGGGTGGTAAAGCTTTTGCTGTTGAGTTTCAGGACCAGCGACGCTTCGGTGGCGCTGACGTTGGCATTGCACTGGCCGCCAGTGATGAGCGCCTCTTCGCCAAAACCGTCACCGGGGCCGAGGGTGGCGAGGGTGATCTCTTTGGCGCCTGCCTGGGGGCGACGACTGACGCGGCAGCGGCCGCTGGCGATGATGTAGTAGTGCTCGTCCCGTTTTCCCTGGCGCAGGATGATTTCGCCCGCCTTGACCTCCACCGGCTCGATGGTGGTGATGAGCTTTTGCAGTGTGGTGGGGGTGAGTTTGATCAGGGCCGGGTTTTGCAGCAGGCCGCTCATCCAGTCGGAGCCGTCGGTTTCGATCTCATCCACTTGGTAGTGGCTGCTGGCGCTGTCCCAACCCTGCAATAGCTCAAGCAGTTCGGCGTCAATCAGCAGCAGGCTGACCGGCGTTTTGGCCACGGCGCGGCAATTGCCATCCGTTTGGGGGCAGAGGGGGCGCAGTGCCCGATCGCTGCCTGATCTGATGATCTGCGCGTCGGCGCAATGGGGGTTGAGTTCGATGGTGCCCGACAGCAGGTAGTGCATCTGCTTGAGCTGGCTGCGGGTTTGCAACGACTCCCCGGCGTTGAACTGCCGCACGGTTGATTTGGCAGCCAGCTCGTGCAGTTTGTCGCTCTCCAGCTCATTGAGTGGAATGAATGTGGTCAGTATTTTTACATCGTCGATTCTTGCTGCTGCACCCATGTGTAACCTCTGCTGCCAACGCGGTTATAGATCGAAGAACTGGCCCAAGGGTATTGTTGTTGTTTTGCCAAATGGCCCTTGGGCGCCCTCTATAGATCGGCCGTTGGCGGGTGATGCTCAATGGCGTGGGTGTGATGCAGTGCTCACTTTGCAGATTCTCCCCTCTGATTCTCCCCCGCTCGGAGGAGGGGGGGCTGTCGTAGCGTGCCGGCCGAATAGCACGCCAAAGGCTCGTCAGATCAGAGGGCTTTGATAAACACCTTGGAGCGACGCTGGTAGTTGTATAGCGCCTGTTTTTCCACTGGCAGGCTGGCGAGGGGGCAGGGGGTGTAGCCGCGCTCCTGGAACCAGTGCGCGGTCTGGGTAGTGAGCACAAACAGCTGCTTTGCCCCTTCGGCGTGGGCCCGCTTTTCCAGTGCCTTGAGCAGCTGGTCGCCGCGGCCGCGGGTGCGGTAATCGGGATGAACGGCCACGCAGGCAATCTCGGCCACCTGCTCCTCGGGGTAGGGGTAGATGGCGGCACAGGCGATGATCGAGCCATCACGCACGACGACGTTGAAGTGGTTGATCTCCAGCTCCAGTTGCTCACGCGAGCGGCGCATCAAAACCCCCTGTTGCTCCAGTGGTTCGATCAATTCCAGAATGCCGCCCACATCTTCGATGCTGGCTAATCGCAGGTCCTCGTAGCTGTCAGAGCTCACCAGCGTGCCAATGCCATCGCGGCTGAACAGCTCCTGCAGCAGGCCGCCATCGATCTCTCTGTCGATCAGGTGGGCGCGGCGAACGCCCCGGCGGCAGGCGTCGATGGCGTGGTTGAGGTAGTGCAGTGATGTGTGAGTTTGCGTCTGCTGTGCGGCGATTTGCCGGGCGTGAGAGAGCGTCAGCTCCCCCTCCAGCGACCGTTCGGCGGGGTGAAGGTTTGCCGATTCGGTGAGAAAGATCAGCTTGTCCGCCTTGAGCGCGATGGCGGTGGCGGTGGCGACCTCGTTGGAGGCCAGGTTGAACACTTCGCCGGTGGGCGAGTAACCGAGGGGGGAGAGCAGCACGGTGGCACCGGTGTCGAGGCGCTGATTGATGGCCTCCGTGTCGATGCGCCTGACCTCACCGGTATGACCGTAGTCCACTCCGTCGCGGATGCCCATCGGCTTGGCGGTGACAAAATTGCCCGAGGCCACCCGAATCCGTGCCCCCGCCATGGGCGAATTGGCCAGCCCCATGGAGAGCAGTGCCTCCACCTCCACCCGCACCGTACCAGCAGCCTCTTTCACACAGGCCAGCGCGTGTTGGTCAGTGATGCGGATGCCATTGACGTACTCCGTGCTTAATTCGCGCTCCTTCAGTCGTTGAGCAATCTGGGGTCTGTCGCCGTGGACCAGCACCAGACGAATTCCCAGGCTGTTCAGCAGCGCTACGTCGTGAATGAAGTGGGCGAAGCCTTCATCCAGCACTGCGGCGCCGTCAAACACAAGCACAAAGGTACGCCCCCGAAAGGCGTGAATGTAGGGGGATGATTGGCGAAACCAGCGAACAAATTCGCTGGTGGGGGTGAGGTCGTTCAACTTGCGGCTCCTTCGTGCGGCGCATTAGCTACGTCAGTGGATTTTGTCGGCCTTGGTATCAGACTGCAATAGCTGTGGGGGATTGATCCGCATATATTTCGATACAGATTTAAAATAAGGCAGATTTTATGAGGTATTTCGAGGAAAAAATCCATATAAATCAGGCGGTTTAATCTTGAGTAAAAAAGTCAAAATAATACTTGAAAAATAGTTGATGCCTTTGCTATGTTTATCCCCAATGCGGTTTACCTGACGCATTGACTAAGGATTTTGGGGAAATCAACGAGGAGAGGAATTATGGAAAAGCAATTCGCAGCATTCGCAGCTATCTTGGGTATCGTCGTTTCTGTTGGCATTCTGGCCACCGAGATCATGGCTTAATCGAGCTTGTCACTGAATTCCTGGGGGGGAATATCATGTATACCGGAATCAAAAAACCTGCCGTGGAATATTCGCTCACGCTAATGATTGGTGTGTTGGGCGTGGTGGTTTGCATGGCGGTATACGCGGGCCAGCTCATGGCCTAACCTCGAAAGTGTTGTACCCCGAAGTCGGGGGGGGAGTTCAAAAAGGGATCAGGCGTTGCTGTCTGATCCCTTTTTTATTTGTCTCTCCTGAGTCCCTCTTGTCATCGCTCTGTCGTGCTCCCCCTGTATCGAGGCAGATGAGGGGAGGAAGAACTTGCACAACATCCCGTTGTCCTACGAATCCCACACGTTAATTTAGGTTTAAGGTTGGCGTTCTACTGTACGCCGTGCGGTGTGGGTTCAGGTCGAAGCCAAGGGAGGTGAACGGGGTGAGTGAGGTACGTGTCAAAGTGTGGGATGGCGTGGTGCGTAGCTTTCACTGGCTGCTGTTGCTCTCCTTCGTGCTGGCCTGGTGGACGAGCCAGAGTGGTATGCAGCAGACCCATGAGTGGGTCGGGTACTTTCTGGCGCTGTTGTTGTTCGTCAGGCTGTTATGGGGCGTGATCGGTTCAAACTACGCCCGCTTTAGTAGCTTCATCTTCAGCCCGGCGGTGACGCTGGGTTATGTCAAAGCGATCTTTAGCGGCCATCCAGGTCGTTATCTGGGCCACAATCCAGCGGGTGGCTGGATGGTTTTGGCCATTCTTGTGGCGTTGTCGATCACCATTGTCTCCGGCTTTGTGGTGGAAGCGGTGATCGAATTTGAAGGGCCCCTGCTTGGGGTTTTACCTGCGCTCAGTGATCACAGTGCCTATCTGTTGCTTGATCTGCACGAGTTCATGCTCAATGTCTTTTGGGTCCTGATCTCGTTTCATGTGGCGGGCGTGGTGCTGGCCAGCGTGCAGCACCGGGAAAATCTTGTGCGTGCCATGGTGACGGGTTTTAAAACCGCCAGGAAAGCGCTTTAGTACGTCAATCGAGGTGCCCTTTGGTCCGCTTTGCTTCACGCCATGGTTTTTTCTCAATAATAAAAAAGGAAAATTAGATGTCGAAATATTGGAAGGCAGGTGTTCTGCTTTTGTGTGCCGCTTCATCGGCAATGGCTCAACAGGATGTTGTCGCCCAGGAGCTGAAAGCAACGCCCCTCACCACGCCCGTCACGACACTTGATATGGCGGTTCCGCCCGGGAATTTCTCCCCGGGGGAAGCAACAAAAACCTATCCCTTACCCCTTCAACTGGCCAGTGCCTCGACGCTTGCGCCCGCAGCACTGGAGCCTGCCCCGCAAGCAGAAAAAAAATCGCTGTTCAAACCCCGACTGTTTACGGCAAACAAGATCCACAAATACCTGGGCATCGGCTCCATGGTCTTGGCCACCGCGACGGTATTTGTTGATAAGGGCGATGACGATGAAAACGAAGGCGGTGGCTCCGGCGGTGGCGAAAGCGGTGGGGGATTGCACCAGACGCTGGGCACCGGCGCAGCGGCACTGGGTGTGGCCGCCGTGGCGACAGGCTTGACCTTTCACTATGACGACCTGAAGTTCAGCAATGGCCTGCGCGACCCGGACAATCTCCATGCCCTGTTGGGCACGCTGGGCACGCTGGGCTACCTCTACGCCGTCCAGACGGCCGGTGACGGCGGCCATGCCGGTGCCGGCATTCTCGGCGCAGCGAGCATGTTCTACGCCATCAAACTGACGTGGTAGGGGGCGATATGTTGAAGCACGTAACCACGAGTACTTTCCGCCACGCCACACTCCTTCTGTTAACCCTGTTGCTCGGGGTGGGCAGTGCCTATGGCCAAACACCGATCCAGCAGCGCATGGCCTTTTATAATCCCGATGGCCAGCTGACCTTCAGCGCAGAGCGTGGCGAGACATTGTGGAAAAAAACCAATATTGCCGAGGACGGCAAGGTACGCCGCTGCACCACCTGCCACGGTGATGACCTGAGCAAATCGGGCAAACATGCCAAAACAGGTAAAGTGATCGATCCGCTAGCCCCCTCGGCGAATGCAAAGCGCTTTACCAAATTGAAGAAGGTCAAAAAATGGTTCAAACGGAACTGCAAATGGACCTTCGGCCGCGAATGCACCACCCAGGAAAAGGGTGACCTGCTGATGTATCTTTCCCAATTCTAAAGAACGAGAAGACCATGAAAAAAATAACAGCCCCCCTGTTCTTGAGTATGCTTTTTCTGCTGGCCACACCGGTGGCCCATGCCGATGAGGGTTTCTTCGATTGGCTCTTTACCTTCGAAGGGCGCAACGAAATAAAACCGGTGACGGATGAACTCTATAACGAAGAGTGCGGCGATTGCCACCTGGCGTATCAGCCCGGTCTGTTGCCCGAGCAGTCGTGGCGCAAGCTGCTGTCCCCGGCGGCGCTGGAAGATCACTTTGGTGAAAATGCCGAGGAGGATGATGAGACGTTAGCTCAGTTGCTCGACTTCGCAGTAAAAAACTCAGCCGACAAATCCAGTTACAAACGGTCGAAAAAAATCATGGCATCGCTGAGAGAAAATCGCGCCCCGCTGCGCATCACCGAAGTGCCGTACATTCGCCGCAAGCATCATGAAATCTCTGACGATCTGATCAGAAAAAATGAAAAAGTAAAGTCACTGAGCTACTGCGACGCGTGTCACCAACAAGCCGAACAGGGCGTCTACGACGATGACACCGTCAACATCCCCGGCTACGGTGACTGGACCTGG